>DATLZX010000153.1:0-8243 GCA_035573795.1 Pyrinomonadaceae bacterium
GGTTCCCATTTTCAGAAGGATTGCAGCAAGGATTACGCTGCCTGCGGTAGGTGCTTCTGTATGTGCGTCCGGCAGCCAGGTATGAAACGGGAATAGCGGAACTTTGATCGAGAAAGCCAGAGCAAATGCAGCGAAAAGCAGGGCTCCGGCATTTGCCAAAGGGCCTGTGAATGACAGATGTCCCAAGGCAATAGACTCTAGCAGCGTGGTGTAAGAAAAGGTCCCGACCCCGGTTTCATTGTAATGAATATAGTAAAGGGCGATGATAGCGGCAAGCATCAGAAGGCTGCCAACGGCGGTAAAGATAAAGAATTTTACAGCTGCATAAATACGGTTTTCCCCGCCCCAAACGCCAATCAGGAAAAACATCGGAACCAGTGAGGCTTCGAAAAACAGATAGAAGACCAAAAGATCCAGCGATACAAAAACGCCGATCATTGCAGATTCCATTAAAAGCAGGAAGGCATAAAAAGCCGTACGATATTTTTCAACAGCATGCCATGTTGATAAAACCGCAATCGGCATTATGAAAGTGGTCAGTAAAACCAGCCAAATGCTTAAACCATCTACTCCGACATGATAGTTGGTGTTTATAGCGGTAATCCAGGCAGTCTTTTGCTCAAAGATGAATTTACCGGATTCTGCATTTTTCCCCAGCAATGGCAGAGAAAGAAGGAAGACAACCAGAGTAATAGCAAGCGTCAGCCACTTCAGGTGGTTTTCCTGCTTCCAGAACGCCTGATGTGCGACCAGGCCCGCTGCACCGACTACGGGAAGTAAAATCAAGATTGTAAGCAAATTAGAATTGATGAAATCCATCTTCTTTATGTAAAACTATTCAAAACGTCTTTGTTTGTAATAATTGCAAAAAACAAGAAACTATACGGCCTCTGGCTCTCTCATTGGTAAATTCATGCCATGCGATTTATGTAATTTGCGGTGTCAGCCGATAAGTTTTAATCCGTAATAAATAAAGTAGCCTACAACGATCAGGGCGCCGAACAGGATGAAAGCTGCATAGGCCCTGACATAGCCAACCTGCAGTTTTCTGATAGCAGATCCGATCTCGACAGTGGCATAGCCAATGCCGTTTACTATTCCATCAATAAAACCGAGGTCGAACCCTTTCCAAAGCGCCGATCTTGAAAACTTGGTTATCGGGTCAACGATAAATCCATTGTAAATCTCATCAATACGCCATTTTTCTTCGAGAATACGGGGCAGCTTGCGCAGCGGCTGCTTGCCGAAAAGAAAGAATGCGATGCCTATCCCGGCAACGGCAAGAAGAACAGAAAGCCCTGCAAGCAACCTTTCAGTGGCCAGCTCTTCCGGAGAGTGATGTTCGTCTGACGCCATTTTTTCATGTTCACTTGCAAGGGGCGTTGCTTTTTCTGTAGCTTCATGTCCTTCGCCGGTATGATGGGCTTCTTTAGTGGCTGCGTGCGCAATCACCGGCTCGAGTGTTTTTTCAATAACATTTGGAATCGCCCCACCGCTTAATGCATAAGGTACGCCGATCAAACCTCCGAAAGTTGACAGTATTGCCAAAACGATCAAAGGCAATGTCATAACCCAGGGAGATTCATGAGGAGTATGGTTGTGTGATTCCTCATGAGTGCTGTGATCAGCCATCTGCTCATGGTGATGGCCTTGATGTCCTGATGCGAACCTCGGCTCACCCCAAAAGGTCATAATCATCAGCCTGGTCATATAAACTGCGGTCAGGACAGCCGTAACCAGCCCGATCACCCAAAGGATATAATTTGCATTTTGGGGAAGCCCGGCTGCAGCGAAAGTCTTGTAAAGTATTTCATCCTTTGAGAAAAAGCCTGCCCAGATCGGAATACCGCAGATCGCGAGCCAACCGGTTATCATCGTTGCAAAAGTTATGGGCATGTACTTTCTGAGTCCGCCCATTTTTCGCATATCCTGCTCATGATGCATTCCGTGGATAACCGATCCTGAGCCGAGGAACAACAGTGCCTTGAAAAATGCATGGGTGATTACATGAAAAATGGCTGCGATAAATGCCCCGACGCCGCAGGCCAGGAACATATAGCCAAGCTGTGAGACAGTGGAATAAGCCAAAACTTTCTTGATGTCGTTTTGGGCAAGTCCGATCGTTGCTGCAAAGATAGCCGTTGCGCAACCTATGATTGCAACTATGAGCATCGCCGTTGGGGCATTTTGATAAATGGAATTGCAGCGGACTACCATATAGACTCCTGCAGTTACCATTGTTGCCGCATGTATGAGTGCGGATACAGGGGTCGGGCCGGCCATTGCGTCTGGCAGCCAGGTAAATAACGGTATTTGTGCAGATTTTCCTGTTGCACCGATAAAGAGCAGAAGGGCGGCCGAGGTCAAGCCGCCGGCAAAAATTGCCGAAATGGTAAATGGCTCGGCCTGAGTGATATTTGCACCTATCCAGGTAAATACGCTTTGGATCTGAGTACCGTCAACTGCTTTGTCATAGAAAGAGATGGAGCCGGTAAGGGTAAATATCAAAAATACTCCCATCAGCACTCCCCAATCTCCGATGCGGTTCATAACAAAGGCCTTTTTTGCAGCGCGGCGTGCTTCATCCTGCTGAATGTAATAACCAATCAGAAGGTATGAGCAAAGCCCTACGCCTTCCCAGCCTACAAACATGAGAAGAAAATTATCGGCCAGGATAAGCGTCAGCATCGAGAACATAAAGAGATTCATATAGGCGAAAAAGCGGTAGAATCCCTTATCCTGGTGCATGTAGCCGGTTGCAAATATATGGATTAGCAGGCCAACGAACGTTACGAAACAGACGTAAAGTGCGGAAAGCCGGTCCATGCCAAGCCCAAAGTCCGCACGAAAATTGCCTACGCTGATCCATGTCCACAAGTGGTCGAGGATAGGCTTTTCGATAAAGAGTGCTCCGCCATTTGCGACAAAGGCGAGATAGAAGGCAAAAACGGTGGAAATGGCGATTGCACCGCAGGCGACAAAGCCGCTGAATAACTCGTTTTTCAGGCGGCCGCCAATTAGCCAGTTTATTACGGCTCCGACCAGCGGAGCGAAAATTATTATGCTCAAAAGATTGTTTTCAATCATTTTGTAATTCTAGTTATAAACTCGAAACCCACTGCGAATCTTTCAATTTTTCAAAATGCTTGCATCGTCAACGTCCACTGAAATTTTGTTCCTGAAAAAGGCAATGATTATCCCAAGCCCGACGGCGGCTTCGGCAGCGGCTACCGACATTACCATAAAAACGAAAAGCTGGCCTGTGGCATCTCCGTAATATCTTGAGAATGCTATAAATGTCAGGTTCACGGCATTTAGCATCAGCTCGATGCACATAAACATACCAATGGCATTTCGCTTGTAAATTACACCGACGGCGCCAATCGTGAAAAGAATGCCCGACAACGCAAGATAACTGGCTAGATTCGGTTCCATAGTTGACTAATCAATAGCTGACTAACAATAGAGATGTTTAAATAATTTGTTTGCAATTAAGCGAATCCCTTAAGGATTAAACAATGCTAAAAAATCAAAAAAGCGATTTTGTAAAGTTTAAAATTAATCAAAAAGTTAAAAAATACTTTATAAATGTAAACTGGTCCGAATAATTCTGTGCTTAAAATGAAATCCGCGGCTCTTCCAATTTTTCCTCTTCTTTGCGGATTTCTAATTCTTTTTCCACCAATCGTTCGATTTCGGGCTGATCCAGCCTGCGCGAGAGTATCACACCGCCGATTATTGCCATCAATAGCAATACGCCGACTATTTCAACAGGCAAAAGATATTGGGTAAAAAGCGTCTGCCCGATGGAAATCGTCCTGCCGGAGGTTTTGTCCGAAACGTTTGTTGCCGCAGGAGATTTCAGCACAGCATAGAAAATAAAAAGCGTTTGCAGGAAAAGGATGACACCGAGCCCGCCGCCAACTCCATACAGATAGCCGAGGCGCTGCTTACGGCTCTTGTCGTCATCGCCTAGGTTCAAAAGCATGATAACGAAGACAACCAGTACCATTATTGCGCCGGCATAAACAAGTATCTGGGCAACTGCAATAAACGGTGCGGCAAGCGTAAGGTAAATCAAAGATAGCGAGATGAAAACCCCGATAAGCGCGATTGCGCTATACAAAGGATTTTTTTGCCAGACCATTGCTGCCGCACATGCGATGGCAAAACCTGCAAACAGATAGAATAAAATCGAACCGACCATTTTTTTAATCAATCACAAGCTTAAGAAATAAACGACTATAATTGTTAAAACCACATTAGCGATTGCTACCGGAAGAAGGAATTTCCAGCCAAAATTCATCAGTTGGTCAAACCTGAAGCGTGGCAGCGTTCCCCTCACCCAAATATACAGAAATAGGAAGAAGCAAACCTTTGCTATAAAGCCAAAATGGCTGATAACCGCATAGGGAATCGAGCCAGGAGCAAAGATCCTGCCAAGGCCCGGAATATACCAGCCGCCGAGGAATAAAACCGTGCACATTACCGAGACTGTGAACATATTCACGTATTCCGCCATAAAGAAAAGGGCGAATTTCAAAGCGGAATATTCTGTGTGAAACCCGGCGACAAGCTCTGTTTCAGCCTCGGGCAAATCGAAAGGAACGCGGTTTGTTTCAGCAAAAGCAGAGATAAGAAAGACTACAAAAGCAATAAATTGCGGGATGATGTACCAGCGAAATGGTGAATTGATCTGAGCAAGTATGATTCCGTTGAGGTCCAAAGTTCCCGCAAGCAAGACCGGGCCGATAACAGCGGCTCCCATGGCCAATTCGTAGGAAATCATCTGTGCAGATGACCTGAGGCCGCCCATAAGGCTGTATTTGCTGTTTGAAGCCCAGCCCGCCAGCGCCACGCCATAAACGCCTACGGATGTAATCGAAAGCACGTATAAAACTCCTACATCAATACGAGCGATTGTTAGAGGCATGTTGCGGGCCTGCTCGGCAATCCAGGCAACTACCTCGCCGAAAGCGCCGTAACCTGAAACGTACGGCACAAGCCATCCTAGCGGGTCGGCTATTCTTGGTCCGAATGGATAAACCACGATCGGCATTAGCGATGCGGTAAGTGCGACCAACGGCGCCAAGAAGTAAACAAATTTGGTAGATTTGTCAGGGACAAGGTCTTCCTTGAAGATGAACTTGAGAAGGTCAGCAAAAGGCTGCAGCAGTCCCCAAGGCCCTACACGGTTTGGCCCGACGCGTCCCTGTATCCAGCCAAGGACTTTTCTTTCGGCCAGAACGGTGTAGGCCACAATCATCAGCACACCCTGAAACGCCAGCAAGACGGCTACAAGGTAAACGATAAAAGGAAATGCGGTTTTAAGAGCCGATTCCATAAATTTTGCCAAATAATAAAATTTCTTTTCCTAACTTCCAGGGGCACAAGCTGTGCCTTTTGCTTTAAGTCGTTCTAATGCTTAGACTTAGTGCACCCCGTGTCTATTCAACCCGGCCAACATCAAAAATTCAAAAGACTGGCCTTTTACCCTGACAAAAACTTGCAAAATAAAGCCCGGTTTGCCTGCCGAGGTCAGTCTGCAAGCTGGTAAATGGGGCAATAATCTACTCTCTGTCACCTGCGCCTACACTTAGCACAGTTGGCCGCGGCGTTCCGTCTGGATTGAATTGCTCGAGCGGCGAAACCAGAAGATTCTCCGGTTTAGGGTTGCCGTGAGCTAGCAGATGGAACTGCGGAGTTTTCGAAGTCATCGTTGTCAGCCGATGCAACTTATGCCCGACTTTTACCGGTTCGTTGTCCTTTTCTTTCTGCGTTAATTGGCCAACTTGTTGCTGCAGTGCTGCTGCAAGGGCTGACCTATCGCGTTGTTCGAAATAATGCTGTGCACGAGCGGGTTTCGATTCGTCCTTCATCATCGGATATCGGAGGCCGCTGTAGGCCGATATTTGTTGTGATAGCTGCCTGAAAATTCCGGAAGCACTCGATTCAAGCCCCAGCTCGACACCGAGCGATTTGGCCAGCAGTATTGTTATCAGCCAATCGGGTTTGGATAGGTGCAGCGGTTCGATCGCTTTTCTGACCCGTTGTACCTGTCCGGCATTGTTTGTGAAAGTGCCATCCACTTCGGCAAAGCTGGCTGCGGGCAACACAACATCGGCATACTCTGTAGTTTCAGTCTCGAAAAGCTCATGGACGATGACAAACTGCTTGCCTTTTAGAACTTCAGGGTTATCGAGGCTTCCGGCGATATAGGCGCCTGCTGCATTTGCAATGACTTCTTCAGCCTGGATGGGCTGCTCGTAAATATCTATTGCTCCTAGTGAGTTGTTGTATAAAAGCAATGGATGCAGCAGCACTCTTCTGTTTTCAGTAGAGAGAGTATGGGCAGCTGCGGCAATGTAGGCCAGAAGCTTGGGATCAAGCTCATTTCCCGCCATTATTACCAGGTCGCCGTTTGCCGAATTGATTTCTGACAGGGCATTTTCGACAGCTTTTCTTTCAACACCTATTTTTTCTGCGGCTGATCCTGTGTCCAGGTCGCCGAATAATGCAAGGGCAAATGCTTCATAGCTGCCCGGGACGATGTGAAGAAATGAGGTCGAGCTTTTTCTGAGGTTGATCAGCCGCTCATTTACGATCAGGCATTTTGCGCCATCATTTCTGACGGCCTGTCGTATTTGTTTAGCAGTAAAAGTCTGCTCTTCTTCAGGTTCGCCGCCAATGAGGATAATCGCGCCGGCATGACGGATTTCTTCATGCGTTGCCAGCGGAGCGGACAGGTTAGCCAGAAATTCCCTCATCGAGCCGCGATCGGATACTGCGGCAGGCAGGGCTTTTTCAACCGATTCGGAAAATTTGCGCAGGGCAAACATTGCCTCGTTGGTGATTCTTGCATTCGAGGCTACGGCAAAATTGCCGCTTGCTTCCCTTATGAGCCTGACAGCGTATTCAAGCGCCTGATCCCACGTAGCCGGAATCAGTTTGCCGCCCTTTTTATAGCGGATCAAAGGGGTTCGCAGCCGGTCCTCGTGATTGATGAATTGATGCGCAAATCTTGCTCGCACATCCAGAAACTCACCATTGATGCCGTTGACGTAGCGGTCGCGGGCAACAATGCGGTGGACTTCGCCGCCACGTGAGCCTATTGAGATCTGCATCCCGTCCGAGCCGTAAACATCTGTGGAAATAGTTTGATCGAGTTCCCAGGGGCGCGTAGCGTGGCGATAAACTCCGTCAAGCAAAGTGCCGGTAGGGCAAACCTCTATACAATTGCCGCATTGCGAACAATTGAGCCATCCGCCATAGGTGCCGATTACGGTATTGACGCCTCGGTTTCCCGCCTCTATTGCGTCCTCGCCCATCCATTCATGACAAACGCGGGTACAGCGTTTGCAGAGGATGCAGCGCTGCGGATCATTTGCGACTATCGGCGAGAGGTATTTTTCGGGCTTTACGTTTTTATATTCGGTAAAACGCTCTTCAACATCGCCCCAGTCGAAAATGACTTCCTGCAATTCGCACTCGCCGCCGCGGTCGCATACAGGACAATCAAGCGGATGGTTGGTAAGCAGGAATTCGCCCATTGCCCGCTGCGCCTTTTCAATTTCGGCGCTTCGGGTGGTTACAACCATTCCGTCTGTCACCTTGATTGTGCAAGAAGTCTGCAATTTCGGCATTTTGTCTATCCTGACCAGGCACATCCTGCAGGAAGCCTGCGGTTCCAGGTCCTTGTAATAGCAAAATGACGGAATGTTCTCCGAATTGTCGCGGCAGACATCAAGCAATACAGCTCCTTTATCTGCCTCGATCTCGCGGCCGTTGATGGTTATTTTTACTTTTTCTGTTGACATTACAGCGGATGTCTCTTTCTACAGTCTTATGCAGTTAGACTCTGTTTATCGGGAGCAATGCCCTATAACAGAGAAATTACTGGTTTGCTTCTGTTTTATTTTCAGTTTTTGAAATATTCTTTTTACGTTTTGGCCTTGATTTACCGTACGATCCGGCAAAGATTTTGCCGCGTCTTGTTCTTTTATCACCTTTTCCCATATGTTTTCCGTATAAATCACCTAAAGAAAAATCAAATCTATAATCTTAACTAATTCTCGTCCAAATCGCGAAGTGCTCCGAAGCCACGATCGAAAAAGAGCCGTGCCCTCAGAAGCGATTCGGGCATTGCTGTCAGATGGTTCAGGCTGCCATTGCGAATAATTGATTTCCTTAAAATATTTCGGCCGACCCCCCGCCGCCGCATTGTCTGAAAGGCAACGTCCGTG
>DATLZX010000154.1:0-3821 GCA_035573795.1 Pyrinomonadaceae bacterium
AATGAAAACTTTGTACTTTGACTGTTTTGCAGGCGCTTCAGGCAACATGATACTAGGAGCGCTTATTTCTGCTGGTCTTGATCAAGATTTTCTTTTCGATGAACTCAAAAAGCTGCATATATCTGACTTTAAACTTGAGACCAAAAAAGTCGATCGAAGCGGCATCAATGCCCTTCATGTGAATGTAATTACTGATGATCAAAAAAATCACCGCCACCTTTCAGAAATCGTCAAACTTATTGAAGCTTCGGGAATTCAAGATAAAGCTAAATCAATCGCAATAAAGATTTTTCGAAGGCTCGGTGAGGCTGAAGCTGCTGTTCACGGCATTGATGTTGAAAAGATACATTTTCATGAAGTCGGGGCAATGGATGCTATTATTGATATAGTAGGCTCGGCAATTGGTTTTACAGAACTTGGCATCGAGAGGTTTTATAATTCGCCTATCAATGTCGGCAGCGGTTTTATTGAAGCCGCCCATGGAATTTTACCGGTTCCGCCACCTGCCGTAGCCAATCTTCTGATCGGAAATAAGATATATTCCTACGGTCCTGAAAGCGAGCTAACAACGCCAACTGGCGCAGCGATAATTTCAACTCTTTCAACAAGTTGCATTAAATTACCTAAGATATCACCTGAAGTAGTTGCCTTTGGGGCCGGCAGCAGAAGTTTTGATGGTTTTCCTAACGTTTTGAGAATAATCATCGGTACTACCGATCGAGCCGATTCAAAACTCGAAAGCCAGTATAAACTTGAAACTTTAAAACTGATTGAAACAAATCTCGATAATACAACCGGCGAACAGTTGGCCTATTTTCAGGAAAGAGCATTCGAAGCAGGAGCCCTCGACTGCTGGGTTACACCTATTCACATGAAGAAAAGCCGCCCGGCCTTTCTATTGTCTGTTTTATGTAAGGCAGAAATAGTTGATCAAATTTCTGAGTTACTCTTCAGAGAGACACCGACTCTTGGCTTCAGAATCAAAACAGTTGAAAGAGCATCACTGGAAAGGGAATTTAGAAAAGTTGAATACAATGGGAACTCTATTACGATTAAAGAGGCATTTTTAGGTAACGGGGCTGCCAAAAGCTCAGTTGAATTTGAAGATGCTAAGAAGGCAGCCGTTGCCACCGGAAAAGCCCTTAGAGAAATCCAGGCAGAGCTTGCCCGGAAATAGTTTTTAGCAAATTAATTATTTAGACTTAAAACAAGCAAAACAGATAAACTACTTTGAGATTTTTAAAAGACATCTTTCTCAAATTTTCGGCAAAGGCCAGGCAAAAACGCGCTGAAATTTTTAGAACGTCATTCAAAGTAAGCCCATCTACTACAATTCTCGATTTGGGTTCAGAAGATGGGAGTAATATCAAAAGTGTAATTCAAGGACTGGACTATGCGCCTGAAAAGGTAATTTTGGCGGATCTTGATCTTGAAATTGTCAAACGTGGCTGGTCTCAACATAATTTCAGAGCAGTAGTAATAGATGAAAACGCTCGGCTGCCCTTCCGTGACAAGGCATTTGAAATAGTTTATTGCTCCTCAGTCATAGAGCACACTACAGTACCAAAAGATATAGTTTGGCAATTAGCAGACACCAAATCATTTGCCGAACAATCCTTCAGAAGGCAGGCGGCTTTGGCCGACGAAATCAGAAGAGTTGGGAAAAGCTATTTCGTTCAAACTCCAATCTGGTCTTTTCCGATCGAAAGTCATAGCTGGCTGCCTTTTCTTTCATACATGCCTAGGCCTTTGCTTTTGAAAATTCTAAAACTTTCAAACAGGTTTTGGATCAAAAAAACTATACCTGATTTCAATCTTTTAAGCCGTAGTCAAATGCAAAAATTATTCCCTGAGGCTACAATAATAACTGAAAAAGCATTTGGCATGGATAAATCTGTTATCGCGGTTTATCTCTCAGACGATAAATAAATACTATAAATAAAAAACAATTGGTTAAAGCTGAAGCTGTGGAAACTGACGCTGTGGAATCGGATAAAAACATACCCACATTTGATAAAGAAAAGATAGCCAAAGGCGTAAGGTTGATTCTGGAGGGAATCGGCGAAGACCCTGAAAGAGACGGGCTGAAAAGGACGCCTGAACGTGTCGCAGACTTCTACCTCGAACTTACTGAGGGAATGAGGCTTGACCCGCGCGAGCTTATCGTCCCGCTTCCGGGAGATAAGCATGATGAGATGGTGATTGTAAAAGATATTTCCATTGCTTCAGTTTGCGAGCATCACCTAGCACCATTTGTCGGTAAATGCCACATTGCTTATATTCCTGACGGCGGAAGGATAATCGGGCTTTCAAAATTGGCTCGTGTTGCAGAAATTTTTGCCCGGAGGTTGCAGGTTCAGGAACGTCTTACACAGGAAATTGCCAATACTTTATTTGAATCACTAAAACCAATCGGCGTAATGGTTGTTATAGAAGCAGAGCATACCTGCATGACGCTTCGAGGGGTTAAAAAACCGGGTTCCGTAACGGTAACTTCAGCAGTTTTGGGAGGCTTCCGTCGCGATCCAAGAACGCGTGCAGAGGCTATGGCATTGATCAAGGGTTAAATGCAGTATTTGCAGCTTGTAGGCACTGCAGGCCTTTAGGAACAAGCAGTTTGAGCAAGATCTTGATTTGATAGATTTGCTTAATTTATCCCGGCAAAGGATTTGGTTTATTTTTTTTTTGTTGATTAAAGTACTACCTTAATTGTCTGTTGTTCGACATCTAAAGAAAATTATGAAACAAATTTCGCTAAAGTTATTTGCACTGCTATTGGTTTTTGGAAATGCATTACAGCTTAATCTGTTTGCACAGAATAATTACGGCCTCGATGGTGAGAAATTGCGTGAACGCATCAAGAGGCTGTCGGCGGATGATTTCGAAGGACGTGGACCAGGCCTTGCCGGCAGTAAGCGTGCCGCTGATTATATTGCCGCCCAACTCAAGGGAATCGGACTTCTTCCGGGCAACCGATCGAGCTATTTCCAGGAAGTACCGATGGTTAGCGTAAAGGCAGACCCGAATACCAAACTTTTGGCATCTGCATCAGGCAAAAGTGCAATGCTGAACTTCGGCGATGATTTTGTAGCAACTACCGGCTCGCAAATGCAACGGGTAGCAATCGACTCTGAACTGGTTTTCATGGGTTATGGGATAAGCGCCCCTGAATATAAGTGGAATGATTACAAAGGCTCTACGAATGATTACCGGGGAAAGATTCTTTTGATTATGGTAAATGATCCCCCGGCAACTGCTGCTGAGCCAAATCTTTTCGGTGGAAGAGCGCTTACTTACTATGGCAGATGGACCTATAAGTACGAAGAAGCGGCAAGACGCGGTGCGGCTGGAGTAATCTTGATACACACAACAGAAAGTGCCGGTTACGGATGGAATGTTGTCAGGACCTCTTTCGGCGGAGTTCGCTCGGAAATTTTCAGATCCAGCAGTGACAAAACACCTTTTTTAAGCGTGATGTCATGGACAACGAATGAAGCAGCAGCAAGACTACTTGCGCTTGCGAATCTTAATTTGGACGAGCTTAGGGCTGCCGCTGCTAGCAGAGATTTCAAGCCGGTGAAAACTGGTATCAGAGTCAAACTAGACCTCAGGCTCGATCTTAAGAGATTTTCTTCACCAAATATCCTGGGGATAATACCCGGACGCGATCCAAAGCTTAAAAACCAATACGTCGTATTCTCAGCCCATTGGGACCATCTGGGAATTGGTGAGCCGGACAAAAAGGGCGATAAGATCTATAACGGAGCCTATGACAATGCGTCTGGAGTTGCGGCATTATTGACAATTGCCGAGAGGATCAA
>DATLZX010000155.1:0-5670 GCA_035573795.1 Pyrinomonadaceae bacterium
ATGTCTCTCGGGCGGCAAGGATAGCTACACGCTGCTAGACCTTCTTTTAGAAATCCAAAGAAAAGCGCCGATTGATTTTGAAATTCTCGCTGTAAATCTAGACCAGAAACAGCCCGGCTTCCCGGCAGACGTTTTGCCAAACTACTTAAGCGAGCGAGGGGTAAATTTCAGAATAATAGAAGAAGACACCTTTTCTGTAGTAAAAAAACACATTCCGGAGGGTAAAACCTACTGTTCGCTTTGCTCAAGGCTGAGAAGGGGAATCCTCTATTCAACTGCAATCGAGGAAAAATGTACTAAAATCGCGCTTGGACATCATGCCGACGATATAATTGCCACCTTCCTTTTGAACCTTTTTTACGTTGGACAGTTAAAGGCGATGCCTCCTGTTTTAAGAAGCGATGATAAAAGGAATACAATAATCCGCCCGCTTGCCTACTGTCAGGAAAAAGAAATTTCTGAATATGCAAAAGAGAGAAATTTTCCGATAATTCCCTGCAATCTTTGCGGTTCGCAGCCAAACCTCAAGCGGGCAAGGGTAAAAAGGCTTATAAATGAATTGGAAAAGGAAATTCCCTTTATACGAAGCACTATAATGACGGCGCTTTCTCAAATAACAGCATCCCACCTATTGGATCGGCAAATGTATGATTTCAAAAGCTTTGAGCCGATGATCAAGGCAATTCCGCCGGGGCATGGAAGCGTTGAAAAGGAACTCGATGCATTATTCGACCATTCAGAACCTGTTGCCTTTGAAAGCTTGCCAATGCTTAGCCTAGGCTAGTAGCATCCCTTAAATTTCCTAATCGGCCTGTTTAACCGGCATAAAAACCCCCTTCCGTTTTTCTGCTTGCCCAGCCACCTGAGGCTTTTAACAAATGTTGCCCTTTTTTCTAACTTTAGACCGACATTCCCCTAGCAATCACATCTTTTGTTAAACACTAATAAAGGCAGCCCTTCACTTATTTTGCCCAATTTTTAGTACCTATATTCATTTAAATCATTGTAAATGAGATATTTTCGGTCAAACTGACTTAAATCTGCCATTTTTTTGAAAAACAAATCTTGACATAAACAATGCATAACAATTATTATCAAAGAGCAACAGTGTTTATCGCTGTTGTGCTTTTAGGTTCTGCACTCAATTTCGAATTCTTGAGTTTTCTTCAAAAATTAGCCCATCCTTAACGCCTTCTGGTAACAGCGTTAGGAAAAATCAATCACAAAAATGTCAACAAAACTAGGGGAAATACTCGTTCGCGAAAACCTAATTACACCCCAACAACTTCGCGAAGCGCTCGACTATCAGAGGCAAAACGGAGGCCGGCTGGGAACTGCCCTTGTAAGGCTCGGCATCATCTCTGACGACGTGATTACGGCGGTTTTGTCCCGGCAATATGGCGTTCCTTCAATAAATCTCGACCTATTTCAAATCGAACAAGAGACGATAAAACTGATTTCTCAGGAAGTAGCACTTAAATACACTGTCCTGCCCATATCACGTTCTGGAACGACGCTGACGCTTGCAATGGCAGACCCTGCAAATGTTTTTGCAATTGACGATATCAAGTTTATGACTGGCTTGAATATCGAACCCGTTATTGCATCAGAAGCTTCGATTCAGCTTGCCATCGGCAAATATTACAGCGGCGTAACCGAAATAGACATTTTCGATGCTGCGGCTGCCAGCGCGATTCAAAAGAACGGCAGAAACGGCAAAAAGGAACATGTGCCCGCTTTTGGCCCGGAGCAGGGAACGCTTTCAAATGAAGACCTTGATATCGATATCAACAACATTGACCTAACCGAGCACATAGGCGAGGATGTTGAGCTTATCGAAGACAACGAGGAGATTGACCTCAGCAGTCTGACACAGGCTTCAGAGGATGCTCCGGTCGTCAGGCTGGTCAATGTTTTGATGGTTGACAGCCTTCGTCGTGGTGCGTCTGACATACATATCGAGCCGTATGAAAAAGATTTCAGGGTACGCTTTCGTATAGACGGCGTTTTGTATGACATAATGCATCCTCCATTGAAAATAAGGGATGCCCTGATCTCGCGCCTGAAGATAATGGCAAAGCTTGACATATCTGAAAAACGTCTGCCGCAGGATGGACGAATCAAGATCAAGGTAAAAGTTGATGACAGGTCGCGTGAGCTGGATTTTCGCGTTTCCACACTCCCCACACTGTTTGGCGAAAAAGTTGTGCTCCGCCTGTTGGATAAAAATAAATTGATGCTTGATATGTCGAAGCTGGGCTTCGAGCCTGAGAGCCTTTCCAAATTCAAGCGCGCAATCGCAAATCCATACGGAATGGTGCTGGTTACAGGCCCCACCGGATCAGGTAAAACCAACACACTCTATTCGGCATTGCAGTCGCTCAATACGCCTGAGACAAACATCATGACTGCAGAAGATCCGGTCGAATTCAACCTGCCTGGCATAAATCAGGTGCAGATGAAGGAGCAGATCGGGCTTAATTTTGCAGCCGCGTTGCGTTCATTTCTCAGGCAGGATCCGAACATAATCCTGGTCGGCGAAATCCGCGATTTTGAAACTGCAGAAATCGCCATCAAGGCGGCATTGACCGGCCACCTGGTGCTTTCGACACTGCATACAAATGATGCACCCTCTACGGTATCACGCCTTGTAAATATGGGCATCGAGCCATTTCTGGTGGCTACCAGTGTAAACCTGATACAGGCGCAGAGGCTTATTAGGCGAATCTGCACAGAGTGCAAAGAAGAAGTGGCCGCACAGCCGGAATTACTGGAAGAAATAGGATTTTCCCCAGATGAAGCGCGTTCATTGAAAATCTACAAAGGCCGCGGCTGCGACAATTGTATGAACACAGGGTACAGGGGACGAGTTGGTTTGTATGAAGTAATGGAGATCAACGATGATCTGCGCGAGCTGATCATAATCGGAGCAAGTGCAATCGAGCTGCGTCGAAAAGCAATCGAGACCGGAATGATCACATTGCGTGAGAGCGGCCTCTGTAAGATTAGGGAAGGCATAACGACTATTGAAGAAGTAGTCAAGGAAACGGTTCTGTAGGGTAATTGGAGGTAATATGTTAATTAGGGCAATCGCATTATCGCTAGCACTTTTGATCGGTGTAGGCACCATGTTGCCGTTAGTAACTGAAACGGCAGAGGCAGGAAAGAAGCGGCAGCGCCGATATCATAAAAAGAAAAAGAAATACAGAAAGTATTCGAGGGCTTGGTGGAAGCGTCATCGGGCCTTGATGAAGAAGCGCCGTGCAATGCTTGCAAGGCGAAGGGCGATCAGGCTCCGCAGGCTGCGCCTTGCCAGGCTGCGCAACAAATCCGGTCAAAAGCCGGTGGTGAGTAAAAATGCATCACCAAAGCCACAGGCCGATCCCAAAATGCCGGCTGTGCTTCCGACTGGCCAGCCAGCGCCGGCCGGATGGCTATCATCGAGTGCTACCAGCAGCGAGGTAGTTTTCTCGATAGATGGCGGCCGCGGCACTGCAGCAATCTCGGTAGTAGGACCGGCAACCGGTGAAACCGTGGATGTCGGAAGAAACAAGCTGATTGGCGGCGTTCCCACGACGGCTCTTCGCCGTGAAGTAATCAATCGGATGATCCGTGAAAACGGCTGGGTCGTAAATGATTACCAAAAACAGATCGGGAATAAAAAGGTTTACGTCGTAGTGGCACAAAGCCAGGGGCCGGGCGGTAAGCTGAACTCGAGAATGTTTTATTTCACAGAAGTTGAGGGCAGGATCTTTTCTGTTGCCACAAATGCAGCAGTCGAATCAGCAGACAGGATTGCAGAGGAATCAGAAAAGGTGATCAACTCGATGCAGGCAAGGCCAAGGCCGACACAGCAGGCCTCTACAAGAGAATAACCTGTCGAGAAAACGCTGTAGTTATTTGTTAATTGATAGATATACTCTGCGGCTTCTGAATTTTCTCAAGAACTCGGTTTGGATTCGGAGGCCGCAGCCCCACCACATAAATCATGCCAAGTATTAGATGGCACTGTACCCAAATAAAAATTAAAAACCACGCCTAAGATATGAGCTTCAACGATCAAGCAACACCTACCTCTCAAATCACTCTACCGGAGCTTCTGAAGAAAATGACAGATGCCGGCGGATCCGACCTACATTTAACGACGAATTCGCCGCCGCAGATTCGCGTACACGGGCACCTGAGGCCCCTGAACGAATACCCTCCGCTGACGCCTGCAGATACAAAACGGCTGGCTTATTCAGTTTTGACCGATGCCCAGAAACACCGTTTTGAAGAGAACCTCGAGCTGGACTTCTCGTTCGGATTGAAAGGACTATCGCGTTTTCGTGCAAATTTATTCAACCAGAAAGGCGCGGTCGGCGCAGTGTTCCGTGCAATTCCGTATGAGATAAAAAGTTTTGAGGCTCTGGGACTGCCGCCTGTGGTCTCTGACCTATGCAAAAAGCCAAGAGGTTTAATTCTGGTTACCGGGCCTACAGGAAGCGGTAAGTCAACAACGCTTGCCGCAATGATAGACAAGATCAATATTGACCGCCATGACCATATTCTCACGATCGAGGACCCGATCGAGTTCCTGCATAATCATAAAAACTGTGTGGTAAATCAACGTGAGGTTGCAGCAGACACGCATTCCTTTGCTGCTGCGTTGAGAACCGCACTACGGCAGGACCCCGACGTGGTGCTGGTCGGTGAAATGCGTGACCTTGAAACCATAGAAATGGCACTGAGAATTGCAGAGACCGGTCACCTTACCTTTGCAACACTGCACACAAACTCTGCTTATTCAACCATCAACCGTATCATTGACGTTTTCCCGGCGGCACAACAGGCGCAGGTGAGGACGCAGCTTTCAATGGTTTTGGAGGGCATTCTGTGTCAGGCTCTTTTGCCGAAAGCAAGTGGTGATGGACGAGTGATGGCGCTCGAAATCCTTGTTCCAAATTCCGCTATCAGGAATCTGATCCGTGAGGACAAGATACACCAGATTTATTCAATGATGCAGACCGGACAAGATAAGTTTGGGATGCAGACCTTCAATCAATCACTTGCTACGCTCTATCACAAAAAACTTATTACGCTTGAGGCCGCAATGCAACGCTCATCGAATCCTGATGAATTGCGCGAATTGATCGAACGCGGATCCGGCGTAAATAGTTCATACGTTGGTACGGGCAAGCCAAACGTCCAGCCTGGCGGAAGCCCTTATGCCCAGGCAAGGCCAATCGGCCAGCGGCCAACTGTCAGATGAAATCAGGTAAAACAAGGTAAAGACCCAATGGCCAAACTTCCTTTGATAAAAAAAAGTCTTTGCGGCATCTTGAGCGAAAACGCTTCTTTTAGTTGCTCAAAGAAGGCTTGAAAGATAAGCAAAAGGATTACAGGGGAAAAATTTTCAGGATGGAAAAATCTAAGGAGTAAATCAAGCAATGCCTATATATGCATACAAAGGCAGGAATCGGCTCAATGAGTTAGTAACTGGCGAACGCGAAGCAGCCAGTCAGGATGAACTGCGAGCCCTGCTACGACGGGAACAAATCACCATGACGCACGCCAGCGAAAAGGGAAGCGTGATTTCGATTCCAAAACTGGGCCGGCGAAAAAAGGTGAAGGCGAAAGAGCTTGCTGTATTTACGCGGCAGTTTTCAGTAATGATTGATGCCGGTTTAC
>DATLZX010000156.1:0-5195 GCA_035573795.1 Pyrinomonadaceae bacterium
TTTCATGTCAATTACAACAAAATTTCCGGCAAAATTGCTCATTGCAAGCCAAAATAAAGGCAAAGTCATCGAATTCAGGGAGCTTTTCAATTCCTTGCAAGTTGAAATTATAGGTCTGAGCGAATTCAACATTTCAGAATCACCCGAAGAAACCGGCAGCAGCTACTCAGAAAACGCTTGCCTAAAGGCCACACATTATTCGCGTTTGACTGGCCATTGGACGGTTGCTGATGATTCCGGATTGGAGGTTGACGCACTCGATGGAAAGCCGGGGATCAACTCTGCAAGGTTTGGCGGCGCCGGAGCCAGTGATGGCGAAAGAATAACCCGGTTGCTCTCTTTACTTTCAAACTCAAATCAACGGTCTGCAAGGTTTGTTTGCTCTCTTGCTTTATCCGATCCATCTGGCCGGATTGTGTTGGAAAGTTTCGGCTCAGTCGAGGGGGTTATTGCCGGATCTCCTCGCGGCAGTAATGGTTTCGGTTATGATCCTATCTTTATCCCAAATGGCTTCGAGAAGACTTTTGCCGAACTTACACCCGATGAAAAACAGAAAATCAGCCATAGGAAAGCTGCTTCTGTTAAAATGATTGAAAAAATGCGTGATTTTTTCGGCTCTTCGCTTGACCAATCGTATTTTGGCCTGTAAATTCCTAAATTGTAATACGGGGCGTAGCACAGCCTGGTAGTGCGCACGGTTTGGGACCGTGAGGTCGCAAGTTCGAATCTTGCCGCCCCGACCATAACTGCCAATACGACTTTTCCGTCGCTTTTGAATTGATATTTTCTATTGGCCGTTACGAATATGCTCCGGATTTAAATCTGTAGTTAGAATTTTCAAACAAACCTTGGAGGTCACCGATTAAATTTATGAACCGAATGACACAAACCCAGATAGTAGCCGCGCTGGCTGATCAATGCGGCTTGAAAAAAACCGAAGTAAAGGCTCTTTTTGACACTCTTGCCAAAATGGCTGTAAAAGAAGTCAAAAAGAATGGGGAGTTCACTCTTCCCGGCTTCGGAAAATTGAAGAAAACTCATAGAAAGGCTCGCGAAGGACGCAATCCAGCAACTGGAGAAGTAATCAAGATTCCTGCGAAAACAACCGTCAAATTCAGCCTGGGCAAGGCTATGAAGGATTCGATTAGCGGCAAATAGCCTTTCAAAATAAGCTAACCCTGATAAGGTCCCCGACTTACCGTAATTTTTAGGTATTTCGGGGCTTTTTTATTGTTTTCCAGTGTTTTTTTGTAAAAAAACCTTAAAAAAACTGATGACAATCCGAGGCTTTTTTGTTACGATTTTATTACAGACAGGGTTTGATCTCGCATTCTTCTCTTTTCACTGAAATTCTATGTGAAAAGCCATACATACAACCGATTGGGTTATTTCTTTACTTATACCCAATATATTGTTATAATGCCCTGTCCAATTTTAATTTGATGTAAATTCATTTCAAATTAAGGAGAGATAATAGTGGCAGCAGCTAAACCAATGACCCTGCAGGAGCGTATTCTGCAGATTGATCATATTCAGGCTCGTCGCTTTGCAAAACTCAGCGGCGAAACACTGGAAATAGCTACAGAGGGCATTATCCGTCATCTAAGGGCATGTGTGCGGATGGATGTTAATCCAGACGCATCAGCCGTCAGGGAAATAATAGATGACGCTATAAATGGACGACGCGTCTATGCGGAAACGTCTAATGACCTTCTGGCCGCCTGAAATTGACTATAACCCCTTCGCAATACTAACCGCCGTCCTTGTGGCGGCGTTTTCATTTATGATCGGGAGGTATTTTTGACTTTTTAAGCGTATTTTTGACTTTTTTCATTAACTATCCGGAATTCAGCGTTTATCTTTAAGAAAGCTTTTTTGGGCTATAAAAGCCTAAATACCTGGTCTCAAGGCAGGTTTTCCATGTCTGCCCATAATTACTGTCAGTTCTTCCGTATATGCAGCTTCTTACTTCAACCTGGCTTTATAGAGTAAAAAATCGCCTACCTTCTCTTCATCTGTCAACGAGTACCATTTTTGGATTATTTCAAGTTCATCGGTATTTTCCGCTCCTACAATGACCCAATTAATTGTCGGGTTGGCAGCCTCTACACGATCAAAATTGTCAAGATACGCCTTATAATTTTTCACTTCCGCTTCGATTTCCTCCTCGGTTAAAGGCTTTGCATCTATGCTAAGGCGGTCGCTGTGCCTTCCCCAACCAAAAAGGGCGATTATTGTAACAAAATCTCTGTAAAGCAGTTTTCTCAGCCCATCAGGAGTTACCCCATGAAAATACAATTGTTTGTAATATCTTCGCTTGCTCTCCTCCCAGCCTAGTCCCGCAAAAATGTGCTGGTGGCGTGCCCAAAGGATGTTTTGTGGTGAGATAGAAGGCAGATCGTCGGCCACCAGCCAATCAAATGAAAAAACTGTTTCCCTATGCGGATCTGCCGATTCTTTTGCTAACTCTTTCAGACGTTTTTCAACAAGCAAGGCTTTATCCCTTTCTACATTTGCTGAATCAAGCACTCTGACCGTATAAAAGCACTCTATAAACCCCCAGCCGGTTGCAATTATCAAAAGTATCGTTGAAAAGATTTTTACTGAATTACGGCCCTGCCCCAGATAACCGCTCAATAAAACTCCAAAAGCCGTAATAAGAGAAAATCCCGCAATATAATTCCCGATAAATACCTGATAATGAATCGGCTGCAAAGATCTGCCAGTGACTAATTGTTGATTGAATATTATGAAAACCGTAACTGCTGCCGAGAGAGAAAATGCAAAAGCAGCTTTGGCCGTTTCCTTAGATTTTCTACTGACTAGACAGATAGCAAGAACGATCAATGTTGATAAAGCAATGTATTCCGGAACCCTGAAAAGATCGGGTTTATGCGAATAAACCAGGAGCTGAACGTGATCGAGAGTTTCCGCCCGCTGCGATAGCAAATAAAAATACGGCAACAGTATTAAAGCCCAAGCCGCTCCCAGTACTGAAAATACTATTAGGCATTGCCTGCTTGGCGGCCATTTCATCAATAACAAACTTACAAAAAGTACAAAAGCGAAAGCGGCCAAAGCAGTCCAGATATAAAAATACGAATACACGCAATAGGCGAAAAAAAAGGTGGATAGCAGTCCCCAGATCAGATAATTTCTGCGGCTTTTATCGCTTTGGGAATTAATTGCGTCAGTAAATTTACTTAAAGCCGCCAGCGCAAGGAAAAATGCTGCCATCGCCAAAGCGGGAATGTATCTGCGAAAACCCGGAAAGTAAGGGTAGGAAAATCCGTCCCATGCAATTTCCAGCAGAGCGCCTTCGCCGGCAGCCAAAGCCCCGAATGCAAATACTGCAGTCGAACCTGCCAGAGCAAACCAATTATCCCTGAAAAGTAAAAACAACAGCCAGGCTGTAATAAAAGCGGAAACAAACCCTGCCAGTGCTCCGCTGATGATCATTGCCCATGGCGTATCTAAACCGAGAAGCCTTGCAGGAATTGCTATCGTGTACGGCGCAGCAAACTGTATCGAAAAAAGCGACTCAGGCTGCCTTTCTGCCGGCGTATCATCACGCCCTGAATAAGGGTCATTCCGGCGGGGCCTTCCATCTATCAGAGCATTCAGATATGAAGCATAGGCCACCTCGTCAATATCGTTATATGCATAATGTCCGTTCCACTCTTTGCCTCGTAAGTGCCAGAGATTCAATTGTGGATACAGACAAAATACCGCCAGGATGATGCCCGCAATCACGGCAAAACGCCATTTCATTTTCATAGACTAAATTAGGATTTTTCCCCTTTTTCAGCCAGGCCTCTTGATAAACTTGCAGCTTGCCCTTAGTGAAATTAAACTAGCTCTGTGGGAATAGAACAACGCATTTCTGATGATTTGGCGGCAGCGATGAAATCAAAGGACGCTGCCCGCACCTCTACACTCCGGCTTGTAAAAGCACAATTAAAAAACAAGCAAATCGAGAAAGGTGCTCCACTTTCAGATGATGAAGTAAACCGGCTTCTTTCTTCGATGGTAAAGCAGCGCCGTGATTCTATCGAACAATACACCGCGGCCGGCCGTCATGAGCTTGCTGAAAAAGAGAAAAACGAGATAGCAATCATCGAAGGCTACCTTCCCAAAGTTGCCTCTGAATCTGAAATTATCGCTGCCGTAGATGCAGCCATCAATGAAACCGGCGCTTCCTCAATCAAAGACATAGGTCAGGTTATGAAAGCCGCCCTTTCAAAGCTTTCGGAATTTACCATAGATGGCCGCACTGTTAACCAAATAGTTCGCAGTAAGCTGGAAAACAAGTAACGTAACCTTACAACCAGAATATTTCTTTTACCAGCTTTTAATTGAAAATATTCCTGACCTTGTCTAAAAACGACTCGTCCTCAAAATCCCTGTCCTCGATTTTCGCCAATTGTTCAAAGAGTTTTCTTTGCTCCTTGCTGAGATGTTTTGGCGTAACAACGGTGACTGCAACAAAAAGGTCTCCGTTGCCCCTGCCTTCCAACTTTGGCAGCCCTTTACCCTTTAGCCTGAATACCGAACCTGTCTGCGTTCCCGCAGGGACTTTGAGCGTTTCCTCTCCATCCAGTGTTTTGACAGTAATTTCAGCACCGAGTGCGGCCTGGGCAAAAGATATCGGAACTGCAGAGTAAAGATTTGCACCCTGCCTTTCGAAGTTTTCGTGTTCTTTTACATGGATTACGATATAGAGATCTCCCGGCGGGCCGCCGCCAACTCCTGCTTCGCCCTCGCCGCTGACTCTTAACCTGGAGCCCGTATCCACACCTGCAGGTATAGTAATCTCCAGAGCTTTTTCCCTCTCTATGCGCCCTGCGCCTTTGCAATTTTTACAGGGTGTTCTAATGACGCTTCCTGTCCCTCTGCAATTCGGGCAAGTACGCATCACGCTGAAAAAACCTTGTTGATAGCGCGTCTGTCCGGTGCCGCCGCAGTTCCTGCATATTTCGGGGCTGGTTCCGGGCTCTGTTCCATTTCCATTGCAATCACCGCAGGTTTCCAGCCGTGGAATGCTCAAACGCTCCACTTTTCCTTTTGCAGCCTCTTCCAGAGTGATTTCCAGGTCGTATCTCAGATCACTGCCCCGCTGAACCCTGGATCGGCTTCGGCGTGAGCGTCCGAACATATCTCCAAATCCGAAAAGGTCGAAAATATCCTCTATGTTG
>DATLZX010000157.1:0-4472 GCA_035573795.1 Pyrinomonadaceae bacterium
TACAGCCAAAAAGTCAGCGAGTAAACCCATTGCGTAAGCTTGCGTTTGCCTTCGCGGCGCTGGTTGTTCTCCTGGCTGGCGTTTTGATTTATTCGATTTTTTACGGCACACAGCGAAATATAAATGTCGCCAAAGAAAATCAACAGTATGACGCCTTGTCAGAAAAAGGGGACGAAAATGACGAAGCAGCTGAAATGCCTCAGCAGGAAAATAGTCTTGCAAGAATACAAAATTCAAATATCTCAGTAAGCAATAGCAAATCGGATACGAATGCATTGCAACAGCAACAACCAGATGGGCCTGACTCGCTCAAACAGGCTGAGAGAACGGCTGTTGATCCAATCAGAGCCGGCAACCAAAATGATGAAAACAGGCTCGGTGAGGATAAAAATCGGGATACAGTAAGACAGAATCCTCCGGAAAACGATAACCCGAATGCATTTTCCGAAGCCCGCAATCTGCCGGCCCCGCCAGTTGCTAAAACACCTGAGGTTTCAGGTAACCCTGCGGCTGCCGCTCCGCCTAACCGGGCCGTTTCAAATAAAGAAAGGACTGTAGTCGCCGGTCAACCATCAATGCAAACGGATGACGAGATCAGCCCGTCCGAACCAAGAAGTGACAGTTCTGAAAAAAAAGCAATGTCGGCAAAACTTTCCCCAAAGCAGAAAGACAGCAGCCGAGGAGTAGAAAAACAAGCTCTTGGCAAGACATTCTATTTACGCAACCAGGTTTGGTATGACGCACAATATGATGGCAGAAGTGTAAAGGCGGTCAAAAAATCAGGGTCTGAATTTGAAAAGCTGCCAGATGAAATAAAGCGAATTGTCAACACTGTGGGAACTCCAATCGTTATTTTGTGGGATAACACTGCATACAAAATTTATTAGCGGAAACAACAAAGCATCAGTGAACTAAAATTTCAAAAACCTTGAACAATCCTTTTCCCTGAATCGCCTTTTAGTAAACAGAATCCCTTTTCAGAGTACCCGGCATCGCATAAAAAGTGTATAAAATCCCGCCGCCCGTTTTCATTTATTGCCGATTTGGGGTTATTATTTTGTCCGTATGCGGCTAAAAGTTTACTCGATTAAGTATACATTTATATTTATCGTCTCTATAACTTCAGTAATATTCTTTGCGGTAAGTCTCTCACTTGGACAGCCTGCAGCCATCCCTCAGAAAAGAGTTGACCCAGAAGTAATTAAAATGGTTGCTGCAGTAGATGCCAAAAGAATCGAATCCACTATCAGAAAATTGGTTTCTTTCGGCACCAGGAATACCCTGTCTGAACAGAACAATCCGCAAAGGGGAATCGGTGCTGCGAGAGACTGGATCTATTCCGAGTTTGAAGAAATTAGCAAGCAGTGCTCAGGCTGCCTGAAAGTAGAGAAACAAAGCTTTCTGCAGCAGAAAGCACCGCGTGTGCCCGAGCCGACTACTCTGACAAATGTTGTGGCGACGCTGACAGGTACGACTGACCCCGGCCGAATTTACGTTATTAGCGGCCATTACGACTCTATGTGCTCTTCGCCAATAGATGCAAAATGCGATGCACCCGGCGCAAATGACGATGCATCAGGAACTGCCGTAGTAATCGAGCTTGCCCGGGTAATGTCGAAATACAGATTTGACGCAACGATTATTTTTATGGCAGTTCCGGGCGAAGAGCAGGGACTGCTCGGCGCAAATTATTTTGCAGAGCAGGCTAAAACAAGCGGCTTGAATATAGATGCAATGTTTACCAATGACATCGTCGGCGGGGTTACGACGATGAAAAATTCGCCTTTCAGAAATCGTGTAAGGGTGTTTAGTGAAGGAGTTCCCTCGAATGAAACACCACAGGAAGCCGCTGTCAGGCGAAGCGTAGGCGGAGAGAACGATTCCGCATCGCGCCAATTGGCAAGGTTTATCAAAGAATGCGCTGATAGATACGTTAGGGGATTTTCGGTGTGGATGATTTACAGACGCGATAGATACTTGCGCGGCGGCGATCATATTCCGTTTCTCGAGCGCGGATTTCCGGCCGTAAGATTTACTGAATCAGACGAAGATTATACACACCAGCACCAGAACATCCGCACAGAGAACGGAAAATTTTATGGCGATACTCCGGAATATGTGGATTTTGCCTATACGGCAAATGTTGCAAGAGTAAATTTGGCCGCTCTTGCATCACTGGCGCGAGCTCCTCATCGCCCCAAGAATGTCCGCATTGTTACAGCAAGGCTGACAAACGATACTGACCTGGTTTGGGATGCCAACTCTGATAAAGATATTGCTGGCTATGAAATAGTCTGGAGAGATACTACATCGCCGGTGTGGACCAACTCGAGATGGGTCGGAAACGTAACAAAATTTACAATGAAAAATATGTCGAAAGATAACTTTTTCTTTGGCGTCAGGGCGGTGGATAAAGACGGAAACCGCAGCCCGGTAGTTTTCCCGATACCGGCACGCTAGGCTTTGATTTGGCTTTTCCGTATAAGGAAACCGCTCAGGTAGTTATCAACTCGAGTCTCCCACAATTTATTTTGTATCTTTCCTCGGCATTGTATTCTTTTTCGCCTGTGTAGAAAAGATTGACTATTACTTCACCTTCTGCTTTTATAACGATGGCTGCAACCGCCCGTAGAAATTCCAGATAGTGCCGCCCAACATCCCGGCCATTAAAGTAAAGCAGGAGCCGTTTGGTGGTCAGTTTGCGGAAACTGTGCAGGTTTTGATTTGCAATTTTCTGCAGCTCTGCCATTTGCACTTCGTTAATGTTGATTTTCAGAGCTGCTTTATAAACCACCATTTCAGGATTCATAAATTATTCCTTTCTATAAAAAATTACCCAAATCAATAACTATATCTATAGAATGAAATCTTTCAGGGTTTTAATAATTTTCTCACCTCGCCGGGTAATAGTGTAAAAAACATTTCGGCTGAGCTGAAAAATTTTGTTACAAACCTGCTAATAAAATCGGCTTAATAAATTTACAGTAAAACAAATAATTGCTTAAATTTATATGTCCTAAGATACCTTTAGTACTTTTACACTACGATGAAAATACTGACTTATTTGCGGAGTTTGTTTTTATTACTCTTATTGCCATTATTATTTTTTTTAGATTCTGACATTTTGCAGACTCAAAAAGTTTCTGCCGTATCGCCAAATCTGGTTATCAGCCAGTTTCAGGCCGGCGGGACGAGTTCCGCCAATGATGAATTCGTAGAGATCCACAATATAGGTTCAGAGCCTGTAGACCTGAAAGATTACAAGCTCGTTTACCGTTCATCCAGCGGAATATCAGACGTAGGGCCAATAGCATCCTGGACAACGAGCTCTATTTTGCAGCCAGGGCAATTTTATCTGGTTGCTTCTTCTTCCTATACCGGCTCTGTCGGGCCTGATTATGTCTATGATCCAGCGGTTTGCAGATGTTCACTTTCTGCAAATGCCGGCGGTCTTGCCCTCAAGTTGGTAAAAGATAACTCCGAGTTTGTAATAGACGCCGTCGGCTGGGGCAGTGCCACAAACATTTATTTCGAAGGCACCCGCACATCTGCCCCTACAAACTCTGCAAGCAAGGCAAGAGATGAAAATGGCTGCAAAGATACCGATAATAACCAGGCTGACTTTATCAATCTGAATCCTTCTGCACCGCGAAACAGTTCAACGCCTGCGGCAGCGTGCACCGGCGGTGGGACAACCCTTTTCGGCACGTTGTCCGCAAATCCAAATACGGTTTCGCCCGGGCAAAATATCCTGCTAAAAGTCCTCGTTACTCCGGCAACTACTCCGCCCAGTACGGGGATTTCAGTTACGGGCAACCTGTCATCGCTTGGGCTGCCGGCAACCCAAACCTTTTACGATGACGGTACGAATGGTGATACAACCGCAGGGGACAATGTTTTCTCTTACATAGCAACTGTCCCGGTAAATATCAGTAATGGTGACCGCACGCTAAGTGCAACTGTAGCGGATGCTCAATCACGCTCGATCACTACTTCTACAGTTATAACTGTCAGCGCACCCGATCCGAATGAGGATCCGTTGGTTTTAGGCAATCCATCAGGTGCTACGCCTGATATAAACAATGAAAACAATTACCTGATGCAAAAGCCGCAATACACGCTTTCATATAACAGAAGCAAGGGAACACCAAATTGGGTAGGCTGGCGGCTTGCCTCAAACTGGCTTGGATCTACCTCAAGACAGGATAATTACCGTCCGGATACATCTTTGCCTGTCGGCTGGTATCAGGTAACAAGCGAGGATTACACAGGTTCCGGTTATGACAGGGGACATATGTGCCCCTCGGCCGACAGGACAAATTCCGTAGCTGACAATTCGGCAACTTTTTTGATGACGAACTTCGTCCCGCAATATGGGCCGAATAATCAGGGGCCATGGGAAGACCTGGAGTCTTACTGCCGCACTTTGGCAAATCAGGGAAATGAGCTTTATATATTCTCCGGCCCGCTTG
>DATLZX010000158.1:0-6392 GCA_035573795.1 Pyrinomonadaceae bacterium
GAATAGAAAAGCAGCAGCCGGTAAATTTCATCGTAAATCTGCTCGGCAGAGCAATTAACATTTCTTATAAAGCTTGGGGTGCCGGCCCGCATCAAAATGCCTGTAAAACCGTCTGATTGCTCGCTGATAAGAAGCCTGTCACCCAATTTATCGGCCAGCCAGGATGCTTCGGCGACGGGCTTTGTGATGATCAAACCGGCATTGAGTCCCATTCCCTCAAACAGAGCCTCGTACTCTTCCAAAACTTCGAGCCTGATAGCACTTGCAAAATACCTGGCTTTGCCTTGAGTGTCAGTCCCCAGAGAATACCAGCTAATCCTCATTTGCCGTGCTGGTACGCCAAAGCTCTGCTCTGCCTTCCAATCAAGCACTTCTTCAAGCTTTTTTTTAAGCGAGGGATCATTTTCGACTGTGAGGAGTGATGAACGGCAGCTGCTGGCCGGAAGCGAAACTGACCACCTCTTTTTATCAAGAAGGCCGGCCGCACCAATTGCCTCTTCGATATAAACGCGCAGATTCGCCTGAGAACTTATGTTTTTTTCAGTAAATGAAGGATTTATCAATCCGGCAGGAAGATCAACGGTAGCTGCGCGGTTGATCCTAAAATTTTGCCTGCTGCCCTCGATCGAGACGGCAGTAACGAAATCTTTCTCGAGCCCGATAGAATTGGACGGCAGATGTGGTTTTGTTAAAAATGAGAACATTTAATTTATGACAGCATTTAAGTTAAAAGTGTTTAATGGGAATTAATTTAATTATTCGAAAAACAAAATCCAAAATCCTCAATACCTACTGTTAAAAAGACCCCCGGAAGATAAAAATAACCATCTGAAAATGAAGATTTGATCCGCAACAAAACTTATTGTTTGATTAACTCAAAAAAACTTCTTGTTACCTTAAATCAACAGAACTTGTTGTTACCTTATTAAATCCTGTTGTTAACTTAACAAAACTTGTTGTTCGATTACACCAATAGGGCCTTTTGCTCAATTACATCAATAATCCTTATAGGGTTTTCCGGTGCTGTCCTCGCCTTCGGCCAGCGAGCGGACATCTTTCAAGCCGTTTTGATTTTGCGAAGATAAGGGGTCTTCTCCGTAAACCTGCTCCCATTCGGCTTTATCCATTATTGGGTCAATTGGGATCTCGCGCAGATACCTTGCCTCGACAAGCTCTTGAAGAGATTGAGGCATCTTTCCCTTATCTGCCGTGTATTGATCTATGGCCCGGCGCATCTGCCAAAGGTTTTCCTTGAGTACGGTCTCTCTGGCATGTTGAACGCTTCGCTGGTAAGTAGGAACAGCAATAGATATCAAGATGATCAGGATAAACATCGCGATCATCAGTTCCAGTAATGAAAAGCCTTTTGTCCTATTACCAACTGCTATATTTTTCACCATTTAGAGCTTCCTCATCCGAGGCCGAGCTGACATCGAAAACATTTATACCATCCCAATCCAAGTCGTCTGCCGATTGATAGGAAGAGCGGAGCCTCCAATCTGCCTTACCCGTCATGGGATCAATCGGGATAGCCCGTAAATAAACCTTTGTAACAGAATCAAGAGTATTTATTTCAGTAGCCTGTTTTGTTCCTTCACGCAGGCCGCTTCCGCCAGTGATATTCAATCCTCTTGGTCTTACCCGGACACCGCTAACCAAAATATCAAGGCTGGGCGGATAACGGTCTAAATTATCCGTAGTAAAAATAGTGCAATCATCAATTACTACCCGGCTTCTAGGGTCCGGCGGAGCTATTGCTCCCCTTCCGCCACCAATCGGATTTCCTGTAGTAATTGCACCTTGCGGACAGGCACCGTAAGTATCACGTTTGAATTCATCAATTGCAGCACGAATCATCCGAAGGCTTTCGCGCAGTCTGACTTCCTTTTCGCGTTTAGCAGCGTTTATCGAAAGAGGTACAGTGGCTGCTACCAAAACCGCCAAGACGGCCAAAGTTACAACCAGCTCGAATAAAGTGTAGCCTGAATTTCCAATCAGCACTTTATCAGTCAGAAGTTTGACAGTCTGAGCTTTGTTTGCCATCGCGGTCTTTTTTTTGATAACGCTTTGCATCTTTCGGGATTAAATTTCAGATTAAGCCTAAATTAAACTACTGCCTCGGTGAAAATGAAATTTTCAACTGCGATTGAAACATCAATCAGATAAAGGCAGCTAATTATAACCCCGCATTGCAGACTTTTATTTTTTCAAAATTGCAGTTTTAATGCTTTGCCATCTACGGATAAAAGGTTAACGGCTGCCGGTTCGAGAGCAATTGACGGTGAGCCATCGCTCAGAGCCTCTATCTCTAAATAAGCAAGTATTCCGTATCTGGATTCTGCTGCTGCCTGTCCGGAAAGTGATACGTAAATCTTTCCATCTTGATTCAGGAATGGTGTTATCACCTGCCCGCTCTGCGATGTGCCAAAAACATCTCCTAATTTGATCGTTTTGATAGAGACAGTCTGCGGATCGAATCTTATTCCGAGCACAGCTGACCTGAATTGCTTTGAGCTATCTATCATTACCGGAATCAGGGCCTTTTCACCTGCCTTCATGCTTGCAACAAAGCGTGGAAGAGTGATACTCGCATCGGGAGCTACTGTAGCGGAAGAATTTGTCGCAGAAGAACCCCTTAGCTCGTTAGAGGAGCCGGCAGGATCTTGATTACCTTTTATGGCTCTATCTGCATTTTCGTTCATGCCGACAGATTCGGGGCTGAGCGTAGGACGTTTGGCGTTATTGGTCTCACGGTTAGCCTCCGCCGGTTGATTTGCTTGCTCGGGCTTAGAGTTTGCGGGATTTGCTTCCCCGGTTACTGGCTTGTCCGGCACAACTTCCTGCTTAGGCTTTAAGGCTGTTTGTCTTAAAACAACATCTTTTGCGGAAGTATCAATCGGTTTTAATTGAATAGAATCGTTTACCTTGATGGAATCTGAAGAGTCTTTAGCCGCATCGGCAGCCACAGCGTTTTGCGTATTTGCGGCTATTGAGCTTTGGGCGTCTCCAGTTTTCTGCGTTTCGGCCGCTTTTTGGGCCGTTGTTTCACTTCCTGTAGATGGGATAAACCCTGCATCATCGGCCGGCCTATCCGGCAACTGGATATTGGTTTGATTCGGGAGGCGACGCAATTCTGCAATGTATTTTTCCCGCTCTTCGTTGATTATCATCTCTTCGAGCGAGCTGTTGGTTGGCGTTGCCAGGCTGCCGGTGGGCCTTTCTACTAAATCATCCGGCAGGATGGCCGGAGCACGTATAACCCTCGGAGTAATGGCGATTACAATATCAACCTTTCGATTATCCTTGCTTGGAGCTGTAAACAATCTTCCCAGAATCGGGATGAGGCCAAGCAAAGGCAGCCCGGATCGCGTACGGCTCTCAACGTCCTGAGCTACGCTAGCCAGCAGCAAGGTCCTGTTATTTTGCACTCTGGCAGTTCCTTTTATTGTCCTTTCTGAAAAAACCGGATTTGTCGTGGTGCCTCCGGCCACTACATCCTTTGATTGTATTTCCATTGTTACCTGGACATCCTGGTTCGGAAACACAATCGGCTTGAATTTCAGCGTAAGGCCTACCTCTTCGTAATTGATTACATCAGAAACAACTCCGTTATTCGAAGTATTTGCTGCTGTAATGAAAGAAGCAGATCTGACGGGAACCCTTTGTCCGATCCTGGCAGATGAATCCTCGTTATTGAAAGCGTGAATTTGGGTCGAGGCGATCAGTCTGGTTGTTCCTTTATTTTGGAAAGCGTTCAAGTTTGCGGAGGGTATGGCGATGCCTGCACCGAAAACTGTAGGAATGACATCAGCCGCGGCACGGCCCAAGGTTCCAAACAATTCGTTACCGCCAAGGCCAACTACGCCTCTCGTTGTTCCGCCAAGCTGAGTAAGCTCTGCCTGGGTTCCAATCTGATTTCCGAGCTGCAGAAGATCGTTTTTGGACACCTCATAAATCGCAACATCCATTACGACCTCTGCTCTGTCTTTATCAAGCGAATTTATCAGTTTTTCGAAAAGTGCGATGTTCTCGGCAGTATCCCTGATTGTTAGGCTGTTGGTCGAAGGGTCTTCAACTACAATAGTTTGCGTACGGCCGGGCTGAGCGGGTATTGCGGTTTGAATTATTGTTTTTACATCCTTGGGGTTAGCGTTTGCCAGGTAAAAGGTTCTCAAAACCAGTTGTTGGAAGTTTGTCCTTCGTGTATTGGAAGCTACCAAAATCGTACGAGGGCCGACCTTCTGGAAAAAGAGGTTTTCCTGCAGAAAAATGTAATCCAGCGCCTGAGCCGCAGTAACGCGTTTCAACTCTATCCGGGTAGTCCTGGTATCGAGCCGCGAATCTGTGTCAAAGAGAACATTCAGATCAAGGTCATCAGCAAGCTGCTTGATTATATAAGTAAGATTGACTCCGCCCGGGAACGGGACATCACGAAGCTGTTCTAATTTCTGTGGTTTGGGGAAGTTTGGAAGGGCGGCAGGTACAATCGCTCCGGTGTTTTGCTTAACATTGCCGGTTTTGGCTTTTTGCTCTTCCTCTATAAGCCGTAGCATCCTTTCCATCTCGGATTTTGCAAGCTGGTTGACAGGGTCAAAAGAAAAGGCTTTTCGATAGGCAATATAGGCATTCTGGTAATCTTTTGCCTCGGCTGCGGCACGTCCCTTACGCATGAACATTTGCGATGCATTGAATAAAGCCCTCTGCAAATGCAGGCGGTACTCGGGGTTTCGCGGATTTTCACTGACTGCCATTGCAAATTGCTCTGCAGCTTTATCCCATTCTTCCGCTGCTTCGTACTTCATGCCTTCGCGGAAATATTTTTTTCCATCGCCGAGTGCCAGCGCCGCTGTAGGCGTCAAAAGGCTCAGCAACACAATCATCGAAAATACTTTGTATCTAAAGTAGCTTTTCATAAGATTTACCAGAATTCGCGTTGTCGGAAACAAAAGCAGCAATGCCATGGAAATGAACCTATCTTTTTTCCTGACAGGCTCAAGTGGCAATTACATCTTCTGCTTACACGATTTTAACAAGTCTGAGGTTCCAAAAACGGAGCGCATTTTCAAAGGAATTATGTGGCAAATCGCCACACCTTTAGCCCGTCGGGGCTTCAAGTAATTTTCATTCTATTCAAAGAAAAAAGCAAGTATTTTCTCTGTTTACAGGAAATTTACCGGGAAAATTTGCTGAAAAATCAGATGATAAATAAATATTCAAAGGCTGTTTGGAAAGGTTTGACTCTAAAGGACTTGGCTCGAGGTCTTAAAAATTACAAATCCGTGTCGAACTTTTTAGTTTTTACGGCAATAATTCATTTTCGGGCAAAATTTAACAAGATAAGGGGCCTCGGCCAAGTCAGACAATCATTGTTTGATAATTTGACGCCTTAAAAGCTCCAATACGGCCTGGCTTGACCGCCATCTGATCAATTCCCTGTCTCCCGGAACTTTCAGGTGTTTCACAGATTTTGGGTATTTGCCAGCATAAGCGATAAATACAGTTCCGACAGGCTTTTCTGATGTGCCGCCATCCGGGCCGGCAATTCCGGTAACAGAGATTGCATGGTCTGTACCGAATCTGCTCAGAACGCCTTCGGCCATTTCAAGAGCTGCCTGCTCACTGACCGCACCGTATTTTGCGAGAGTGTCTTGTTTGACACCTAATTGCGAGTTTTTAATTTCATTTGAGTATGCTACAACGCCGCCAATGAAATATCGGCTCGAGCCGGCTATGCTTGTCAGCCTCATCCCGACTAGGCCGCCGGTGCAGCTCTCGGCTACTGAAAGTGTTTCATTCCTTTCGGTCAAAAGGCCGCCAATCACTTCCTCCATCGTCCTGCCGTCCAGGCTGTAAACAGCAACTCCCAGAGCATTTTTAATCTCTTCGGAAAGTTCGCTTAGTATCGCAGCTCCGTTTGTAATTTGTGTGGATAAGTGAATCTCGATATCTACGCGATTAAATAATATGGTTACGGAAACGTCGGAGTATCGTTGGTAAATACCGGCAATTTTTTCATCTACAGCACTTTCTCCCATTCCAGTAACTCTCAGGCAACGACGAAAAATCTCGCCACGCCTGAATTTTTCAAGCCGTGGGGACAGAAAATCTGCGAACATCGGCTTTAATTCCCTTGGTGGGCCCGGAAAGGCAGCAATGAGGCTTTCGCCTGTTTCTATCAAAATCCCGGGTGCTGAGCCATTAGGATTTTTCATTGACTCGGCACCTTCCGGAATCCAGGCCTGGCGCTTGTTGATTTCCGGCATCTGCCTGCCATATTGTGAAAAGCGACTTCTAATTTCATCTTCAAGCTCAGGTTTGTAAACCAAAGGCCGGCCGAGCGCGTTGGCCAACGATTCTCTTGTAATATCATCTTCGGTAGGACCAAGCCCGCC
>DATLZX010000159.1:0-3718 GCA_035573795.1 Pyrinomonadaceae bacterium
GGCCCAGGCCAAGGAGCTTTGACAAAGTGGTTGATCGAAACCGGGGCAGAGGTTTTCGCTCTTGAAGCAGACAGCGAATTATACAATGTGCTAAATGAAAAGTTCGCTTTTGCATCAAATTTTCAGCTTGTAAATGCAGATGCGCTGAAGTTTGATTATTCAAGCTTTATCGGCAATAGAAAGGCTGTTTTGGTTTCTAACCTGCCCTACAATATTTCTTCTCCGATTCTGCGGCTTTTTGCAGGCCGAAGGGAGCATTTCTTAAGGCTGGTACTAATGTTGCAAAAGGAAGTAGTTGAAAGGGTGACTGCTCCTGCTTCGAGCAGTAACAGAGGTTTTCTGACAGTCCTTTGTGAGGAAGCATTTGTTATCAAAAAGCTTTTCGATGTGGCACCGGGAAGCTTTTTCCCGAGGCCTAAAATTTTGAGCACCGTTGCGTGTTTTAAACCTAAAGAGAAAACTATTTCGGATTACCAGAAATTCGAAGGCCTTTTATCGAAAGCTTTTTCTCAGCCAAGGAAAACTCTTTTGAATAATTTGAAAAATGGATTTTCAAATGCCCAAGAGCTTCTGGCCGCGGCCGGAATAAATCCAAAACGACGGCCAGAAACTCTAACATTGGATGAATGGATCAATTTGCTCCACCTCTCTGAAGAGAGTGCTGCTTTTCCAATTAAATAAAGCCAGCATCTCAAGCTTTTTTCTCAACTTGTTTTTGAGGAAAAACCAGAGAAAGAATTATACTGGCCGAAATGACCGAAATTATGAATCCCAGCGACCATATGATAGGAAATTTTCCATCATAAAGATCATTTAGCCAGACCATCTTCAGCCCTACAAAAACCAGAACAACTGCAAGTCCGTAACGTAGCAAGTGGAATTTATCTATCACACCAGCCAGCATAAAGTACATCGAACGCAGGCCCAAGATTGCAAAAATGTTTGAGGTGAAAACGATCATTGGCTCTCTGGTAACAGCAAAAATAGCCGGAACGCTGTCAACCGCAAATACAATATCTGTAGCTTCAAGGAACAAAAGAGCGATAAACAAGGGGGTAGCAAGCAGCTGGCCGTTTTTTCGAATAAAAAATTTTTTGCCCTCGATTTCGTGAGTAACGGGCATAAACCGCTTGAAGATTTTAATCAAAAGATTTTTTTCCGGTTCTATTTCCTCTTTGCTGGAGAAAAACATCTTTATACCGGTAATAATCAGAAAAGCCCCAAAAATATATATAACCCAATGAAACTGCATCAAGGCGCTTCCCAGCGCAATGAATATCGCACGGAAAACAAGCGCGCCTAAAATTCCATAAAAGAGCACGCGATGTTTGTATTCAGAGGGAATGCCGAAATAGCTGAAGACCAGAACAAAAACGAAGATATTATCTATCGAGAGTGAGTACTCGATAACATATCCTGTCAGGTATTCAAAGGTTGCAGTGAGGGCGATGTCGCTGCCATATCGCTGTGATGTAAAAAAGTAGAAAAGCCCCGCAAATGATAGGGAAAGAACTACCCAGACGGCGCTCCAGATAGTGGCTTCTTTGAAACTTACAACATGCGCTTTGCGGTTGAAAATCCCAAGGTCAATAGCCAGCATCAACAAAATAAACGCTGTAAAACCGAGGTAAAACCACCAAAATTCTGAAAATGGAAAAAGTTGTTGCATACAATGAGTTTAAACTGTTTTCAATAAAAATCTGAAAAATCAAAATTCGTAAAAAAAATTCGAAATTATAAAGTCCATAAAAAGCAAAAGACCTTTTACGGGCGCACAATTATTAGCCGTAAAAGGTCTCGAAACTTGATTTCCGGCCGGGCCAGTTTTTACGTGTTTCTGGCCGTATTGACGACTACGGAAAACCTGTTTACTCAAAGTTTGGAAGCAAACAGGCGATCTACTCCCCTGTATTAAATTGTCAGATTGATTTTCAACGAATCATTACTCATTTGTCAAGATTAGCTGATGTAAATTTAATGTGTTATATTTTAATGCTTTAGTGAATCTTACAGGGAGTTTATTTTAGAAAATTGAGCCGTTTAGAGATAATCCCGCTTGGCGGAATCGGGGAATTCGGGATGAACTGCATGGGCATTCGTTTTGGCGATGAAATGCTCATAGTGGACGTCGGGATGGGTTTCCCTGAGGAAACGCCTTTTGGAGTAGATATCTCTATACCGAATTTCGACTTTCTAGAGGAATTCAGGGACGATCTCACCGCGGTTATCCTCACTCACGGTCACGAGGACCATATAGGCGCTTTGCCATATTTTCTAAAAAAGTTCAATCTTCCGGTTTACGCCTCCAGTTTTACATCGGCACTTGCTGAAAAGCGTCTTGAGGAATTCGAGATGTTGGAAGACTGCCTGCTCCACCGTGTTTATGCCGGCCAGAAGGTAGATTTGGGCAGATTTAAAGTAGAGTTTGTTCATGCATCGCACTCGCTTGTAGATTGCTTTTCTCTGGCGATTGAAACACCACTCGGAACGATTTTTCACACAGGCGATTATAAGATAGATGATACGCCGGTTATCGGCGCGCCGTATGACCTTAGATCGCTAAAAAGGATAGGCCAAAATGGAGTCCTCGCTTTATTGAGCGATTCTACTAATTCGCTTGTGCCTGGCCGGACACCTTCCGAACAGGCAGTAATTCCTGCATTTCGCGAAATCTTCGAAAGCACCGAAGGGCGAATATTTGTAACTGCCTTTTCTTCATCCATTCATAGAATTCAGATAGTTTTTGACATTGCGAGAGAATTCGGGCGCAGGGTTTGTGTGCTTGGCAGGTCAATGCAGAGAAATGTAGAGACTGCCATTGAGCAAGGATTGCTCGAGGTAGCTCAGGGAGAACCGATCTCGCTTGCTGAATCCAGATCGCTGGATGATGATGAGATATGCTATTTGGTTACCGGCTCACAAGGTGAAAACAGGGCAGCGCTTTGGGCGATGGCCACCACGTCATATAAGGGCATAGAAATTTCAAATGGAGACACCGTATTGCTCTCATCCAGAATAATTCCTGGCAATGAAAGAAATATTTCAAGGATGATCGGCCACCTATACAAACGCGGGGCAAATATCATTGAAGAAAAAAGAAGGTTGATTCATGTCTCCGGCCATGCTTCTCAGGAAGATATCAGGATAATGGTTGAAACACTGAAACCTAAATTCGTCGTCCCGATACACGGTGAATATAGAATGCTGTTTCGCCAACGTGAATTTATCAAAAATCACATTGCAGGATATTCGGATGACAACGTCATCTTGATAGAAAACGGCGATGTGCTTGAAATTGATGAATTCGGTGCGAGAATTACAGAACGTCACGATTTGAAAAAAACTTTCGTTGATGAAGAGTCGTTGGAAGAGATCGAATATGAAGTCGTCCGCGAGAGGAAGAAATTGGCCTATGGCGGGGCAATTTCCCTGGTGGTTACAGTAGATAAATTCAAACATCAGGTAATCGGCGAGCCGCAGATTACTCTAAGTGGTGTAGCAGGGCTCGATTCTGTGAATGGATTTACCTTGGAAGCCAGAAAGTCAATCATCGAGGCCGCAAGAGAAATGAAAAAAGAGCAGATTGCAGACCGAGCAGTTTTCAAGGAAAATCTCAGGCTGCACCTTAAACAATTTATACAAAGATACCTCAAAACCCGCCCGGTGATAATTACTACTGTAGTTGAAGTATAGGCTTTGCTTTATAAATTGAAAAAAA
>DATLZX010000160.1:0-2196 GCA_035573795.1 Pyrinomonadaceae bacterium
ATTCCTTAGGCCCAGCGACTGTATTGCATTAGAAATCAGCCCTTTTTTTGCACCATCACCAATAAAAAGAAAATGAAACCTTTCATCGTTCTTGTAATGCTCGACTGCTTTCAGGATTGTTTCAACATCATGCAGTCTGCCGAAATTTCGCCCAAATGCAAAAATGAATTTATCCGAGATTCCAAGCCTTTTCAAAATCGGGTTTTCGTCTTTAGATTGCGGGTGAATTTTATCCAGCTCGCACCAATTAGGGATAAACTCTATTTTTACATCGAGTCCGGCCGCCTTTTGGCGGAATAACTGCTCCATATCCCTGCCGATTACGATAATTTTTGCAGAGTGCTTGAAAAGCCAGCGATTGAAAAAATCTGCAGTCCTGAACAGTAGCCCGTTTCTCTTGATCAGTCCTGCGGCAGCAAGCGCCTCCGGATAAGTGTCATAAACAAGCAGGTAATAGGAAGCTCCTCGCAGAAGTGCGGCAAGCGCTGTTATGAAAGGCATCAAAGGCGGAGTGGTTACAACCAGTATTTTATCGCCTTTTGAAAATACTCTCAGCATTTTGATAAATCCCGCAATGCTAAAAGTTAGAGCATTGAGCAGCCTGAATAAAGTCCGGTTTCTGTTGAAATTAAAAGACCAAACCCTTTTTATTTTTACGCCCTGATAATCTTCTTCCATTTGAGCTTTTACGCCCTTTAAGGAATAACCCGGCTGAGCACAAATGGCTGATACTTCAGCCACGCTGGATAGCCGGACGGCCAGCTCGGTCATAAAATACCCGGTAGAGGCCATCTCCGGATAAAAGAGTTCGCTAACAAAATGTAATCTTTGCTTCATTATCGAACAGTAAATCAAAGACAATTAGCCAACATTCTTATGATAACCAACTATCAGTTTTTATAACCAATCAATGGTTTCGCATGGAAAGCATAAAATAGATTTATTCAACCGAAATTGCGAAAGTAAATGTTGCAAAATAAGCCAGTTAGAAAGCCAAATAGTAAATAAAGACACGGCAAAAGAAATAGAGGCAAAATCCAGATTTAACGCAGCCCGGATAGTCTTTCACGGCAAGCCTGCAAGACAGACTCAGCGTCAATCTTTTTCATGCAAAGATTGTCAAAAGGACACTCTGACAGCATGCAGACCTCACAATCTACTTTGGTGCGAAAAACAGTATGGCCAATGCCGGCCGGGTGCCATCTACCTACCCAATCAATAGAGGCAAAAACAGCAACGCAAGGCACCCCGACAGCAGCAGCAAGATGCATCGTACCGGTGTCATTGCCCAAATAAAGTGTGGTTTTAGAAATGACTGAGGCCGATTCTCTTATGGTCAGACACCCTGCATAGTTGACCCCGCGCCCCAAATCTTTTATCAACCTTTCCCCGATTTCCCGCTCAGTCCTATCACCGAAAATCAAAGGAGTTATGTCGAAATCAGTGATTAAAGCTCTGATAACAAAAATGTAGTTTTCGATCGGCCAGATTTTGGACTGCCATTTTGCGCCCGGGCATACCGCAATCAATAGGGAGCCTTCTTTTACGCCGGAATATTTAATACGCTCAACGGCCTGCCTTATTTCTTCATTACTCAAAGAGATTTTTGGGATCGCATCAGGAGTTTCGCCAAAGGTTGTAGAAGCGCTGTCATCAGCTTTACCCTTTAATGACCCTTCAATGCAAGAAAGCAAAAAATCAGCTTCTTTTTCAACCGAGACGTACTTTGGTGTCGTCTCAAGATCAAGAAAGCGGTTTTTGTAGGATTCAAAGCCGAGAAATGCCTTTATTCCGCATAGCCGAAAGAAAAGCTTGTCTCTTTTTTGCTGGCTGAGTGTTCGAACGCGCGGTGGCAGATAATAAAGCAAATCATATTTTCTACTGCGAATCTCCAAAGTGAGCTTAATCAGTTCTTTCGATAGCTTTGTGCCGGCTGCATTTGATGGATAGGCCAGGTAATCATCGAAAATTCCGTTATTTTCTACAACCTGGGCAGCAAAAACCCGTTCGGGATTTGATAGATCACGATTGGAAAGAAGGGTTATTTTGCTTGTCGGATGCTGACGGCGGATTTCCTCAAAGGCAGGTAAGGCAACAATGGTATCGCCAAGGCTGCCAATCCGAAAAACCAGAATTTTACTCGCTCTTTGATTCAATTAAGTTTTTAAAAACTGTTCAGCCTCTGCTAAAAGCTAG
>DATLZX010000161.1:0-6388 GCA_035573795.1 Pyrinomonadaceae bacterium
CCAACTGCCAGAATCAGCAGCCTGGTAAAACGTAATTTTTTGTAAAGCCGGGTACTTAGCAAGCTTTGAAGATTTTGGCTTTAGAAACTTTTGTTTTAATCTTTGCGTAAACTAGGTTGTAGTTCCACTCTTTTCATAAAATATTTGCATTTAAATCAGAAGTAAGTATCTTGATCACCGGAAAAGATGCTTTCTTCCAATAATTTGAAACTATGTTAATAAAAGCGTTGACACTGGCTTTTACGGCATTCTTCCTGTTGTTTTTCACTTCAAGCGTATTTGCACAGAGCCTTGCCATTACAAATGCGAGAATCGTTACTGTAAGCGGTGCACCGATAGAAAAGGGCACAATCGTAATCCGCGATGGCCTGATTCAATCGGTCGGTACTGACATCAAGCCGCCTGCAGACGCTAAAGTGATTGACGGTACCGGACTTACGGTTTATCCCGGCTTCATTGATGCCTATTCATATCTTGGCCTGCCGGCGCCGGCTCCGCGGCCGTCGCCTTCTCCCGGCGGCGGTGCAGCTTTTCTGGCCGCTCAGATGCAGCAGCAGGCACAGCCATCGAATTCCAACTATCCGGCAGGCCTTAGGCCCGAGGAAATGGTCGTTGATGATATCAGGGCCGGCAATGATCAGTTCGAGGCAAACAGGGCGGCCGGGTTTACCACGGCGCTGATCGTAGGCCGCACCGGCATTTTTAACGGTCAGTCGGTATTGATTGATCTGGCCGGCGAGTCTGTCTCTAAAATGACGGTAAAATCACCCGTAGCGCTTCATATTACATTTGCGACGATTCCGGGGACATACCCTGGCTCGCTTCTGGGCACTTTTGCAGCCTTAAGGCAGATGTTCAATGATGCACGTAGGCTGGATGAGTGGAAAAAAGCCTACGCAGCCAATCCTAAGGGTATCCAAAGGCCTGAATCTGACCGCTCATTGGAGGCATTGATACCGGTCGTAAAAGGAGAAGTCCCTGTAGTTTTCAATGCTAACCGCCAAAATGAGATTGACCGGGCGCTCAACCTCGCCAAAGAATACAATCTGAAAGCAATAATTGCCGGCGGGCAGGAAGCGGGCCAATTCGTCAACCGTTTGAAGGCGCAGGGCGTTTCAGTCTTGCTTAACGCAAATTATCCGAGGAGGACCACAGCCGCTTCGCCAGAGGCTGATCCTGAACCTCTGGAAACTCTCAGATTCCGTGCAGAGGTTCCCAAAACTGCGGCCAAGCTTGCCGCAGCAGGCGTCAAATTCGCCATTTACAGCGGAGGAGCAAATAACCTTCAGGACGTTTTCTTAAATCTGGGCAAATCTATCGAAAGCGGATTAAGCCGCGAGGAGGCAATCAGGGCTCTAACGCTAAATGCTGCCGAGATTTTCGGTGTGTCGGACCGAACCGGAACGATCGAGCAGGGGAAAATCGCCAACCTCACGGTTGTAAAAGGCGACCTTTTCAGCAGGGATAAGACCGTTACTCACGTTTTCATTGACGGAATGCTCTTTGAGCCGAAGGCGCCTACAAGGCCGGAAGGCCCGATGCGACCGCAAAATCCAAACGGCTCTCCTAATGTTGCGGTAAATTATTCAGGCAGTTATTCGATAACGATACAGGCTCCGGGTCAGTCCCTGACAGGCACTCTTGTACTGAATCAGCAGGGAAATACACTTACAGGAACGCTTACTACTGAACTCGGTACTGTTCAGATCAAAGATGGCAGGGCCGGCGCAGATGGAATCAGTTTTTCAGGAACGGCAGAAGTTGGCGGGCAGGCTGTAGAATTCTCAGTCAGGGCGACAATTTCCGGAAATCAGCTCTCCGGCACTGTTTCATCACCGCAAGGGAATTTGCCGATCACCGGAACGAAGATTCCATAATTAATTCAGGGAATTAAACGTTGTTTAACGCTCTTTTTGGTAACTAATTGAATCATTAGAATTGCCGTATAAAGCAGCTTTATAAAGCGAACCCTGCTTTATTTAAATCACTCAATGGGTTGCCCGGTTAAAGTAAGGCTAAAAAACATAGCAAAACCCCGTTTGATTCAACGGCAAACAATCTTTTCGAGGAAATAATTATGCGTAACAGATTCAGAGCTTTCATTGCTTTTGCTTTGGCTATACTTATATTTTGCAACACTTCGCCTATTTCACCGGCACAAGCTCGCCAGGCTAGCGAGGTTTTGATAAAAAACGCCACGATCCTGACGGCCGCCCGCGGTACACTTACAAATTCAGATATCCTGATACGCGATGGCAAAATTGCGCGAATAGGGAAAAACCTTTCGGCCGGGCCGGGCGCTAAAATCATTGACGCCACGGGCAAATACGTTACGCCTGGCATTATAGATGCTCACTCTCATTCTATGCTGAGCGCAATAAATGAGGGCTCGCTGGCGGTTACCTCTATGACAAGGGTGCGTGACGTACTTGACCCGACTGATATCGCCATCTATAGAGCCCTGGCCGGCGGGGTTACTAGCGCACTCCTGCTTCACGGGTCGGCTAATCCTATCGGCGGGCAGAGCGTAACGGTCAAATTCAAATGGGGACACCCTGCAGAAGATTATCCGATCCCGGATGCACCGCCCGGAATAAAGTTTGCACTTGGCGAAAATGTCAAGCGATCTAACTTTCAGCCTCAACCCGGGCAGCAGCCGCGCTATCCCAGAACAAGAATGGGCGTAATGGAGGTCTTGAGAGATGCTTTCCGCCGGGCTCAGGATTATAAAAAATCCTGGGATGATTATAAAGCAGGCAAAACCAGGGTTCCTCCAAGGGTTGATGAAGAGCTGCAGCCCTTGGTAGAGGTGCTAGAGGGCAAGCGGTTTGTTCACTGCCACGGTTACCGCTCGGATGAGCACCTTAATCTCTTGCGACTGGCGGAAGAATTCGGTTTCAGAGTCAGGACGCTGCAACATGGGCTTGAAGCCTATAAAATCGCCTCTGAAGTGGCAAAACATGGTGCGGGAGTTTCGATATTCACAGACAGCTGGGCATATAAATTAGAGGCATACGATGCGATCCCTTATAACGCATACATTCTTTGGAAGCATGGCGTGCTTGTTTCGATAAATTCCGATTCGGACGAGCGTATGCGCAGGCTTAACCTCGATGCCGCCAAAGTAATGAAATATGGCGGAGTCCCTGAGGAAGAAGCCCTTAAAATGATCACTCTGAATCCGGCAAAACAGCTCGGAATAGATAAGCGCACCGGCTCGATAGAGGTTGGAAAGGATGCCGATCTGGTAATTTGGAATCTGCATCCTTTTGACTCATTTTCACATCCGGAAATAACAATGATCGAGGGCGAAATCTACTTTGATCGCTCGGCTGATATCCTGCGGAGGGCTGACCTTGCAAAAGAACGTGAGGAGCTCGAAAAGCTCGATGTAAACAGGCCCCCGGCCTCTGGTGGCAGCCAGCCCCGCATCCCGATGGAGAGGCGGCCCGGCGAAAGGGACGATGCAGAATTCGTAGATGTGAATAACAACTAAAGTTAAATCAACGGCACTCGAAAATCGCTTTTAAGCTGTATTTACAATAACTTAGCGATTTCGCTTGCTCAGGCTGCAAACCAGCTTAACCTGAAAATTCTTTTTGTGATTCAAATTCAAGCTATGAAGAACCAGAAAATTTATTTTGGCCTTATTTCATTGATTTTCGGAATATTTTTGGCAATTAACGCCCTCGCCCAATCCGATGGCTCACAGCAAAACAAAGTAGGGCGAGCCGGCACATTTGCCATAGTATCCGTGAGAATTTATCCCGTTACCGGCCCCGTTATAGAAAATGGCACAATCGTGATCCAAAATGGAAAAATTGCTGCTTTCGGGACGGGTGTTTCGATACCTTCCGGAGCGGAAAGGATAGATGGCAAAGGACTTACAGTTTATCCCGGAATGATTGATTCTGCCACCTCTTTGGGTCTGGTCGAGGTTCCTCAGGGAATAAACGGCTCGGTTGATGTTGCAGAAACCGGCACTAACAATGCAAATGCAAAAGCAATTATCGGGGTGAATCCACATTCTGCCCATGTCAATGTTACCAGGGTGAATGGAATTACAACTGTTTTGACCGCGCCTAGCGGCGGTCTGATTGCCGGCCAAAGCGCAGTCATTGACCTGGCCGGTTCAACACAGGCCGAAATGGCAGTCGTTCCTGAATTTGCGCTGGTCATAAACTTTCCGCGAGTGGCCACAGGCGGTGGCGGTTTTGGTGGTTTCGGCGGTTTCGGGCAGCAAATTGATTTTGCAGAAGCAGTCAGAAGGCGTGATGCTCAGGTCGAAGAGCTAAAGAAGCTTTTTGCCGAAGCCGAAAACTATGGCCGCGCACGCGATGCCGCCATGCAGGACAAGTCTTTACCCGTTCCGGATGTCAACCTGAGGCTGGAGGCGATGATCCCTTACGTCCGCGGTCAAAAGCCGATAATTTTTACAGTTGAGAGAGAAAGAGATATCCGCGCAGTTATCAAATTCGCCACTGAAATGAAGGTGAAGGCAATAATCGTTGGCGGACAGGAAGCCTGGAAAGTGGCCGATGATCTCAAGAAAAACAACATTCCCGTAATCTATACGAACATTTACGCTCTACCACCACGCGACGATGATGCTTACGACTCGCTTTTCGAGGCACCTTCGAAAATGCTTAAAGCCGGGATCAAATTTGCTATCGCTACGGGCGAATTCGGCGCTGAAAATCGCGATCTGCCGTATCATGCCGGGCTAGCAGGTGCTTACGGGCTCTCAAAAGAAGAGGCAATTAAGGCAGTTACGATCTATCCGGCTGAGATACTCGGCGTAGCTGATAAACTCGGGTCTATCGAGAACGGAAAAATCGCTAACCTGGTCGTTACAGATGGCGAATTGCTCGACCCCAGAACCAATGTAAAATATGTTTTTATCGAGGGAAGAATGATTCCGCTAACAAGCCGACACACAGATTTATTCGATAGCTTTAAAGACAGGCCGTAAATTTTCTGATGTGTCATAAATGCCGCTTTAGCTAACCTCTGGTTAAAATATTGCCGAAAATCATTAGCGAAGCCTATGCCGGATAACCCTGGCAGGCTTCTATTTTTTTGAGAAAATGATTTTTTATAAGGGAAAACAAGATTGATTTGGTATTTGTGAAAAAAGCGTTTTAACGAAAAACGGCATCGTTGAAATTTATTTGCGGGAATTATCAAATATTCGTAGTAATTTTTGCAAATGTCCCCGTGGGAGCCGATTTTTGGTAAAAGATGAAGCCGTGAGTCGAAAATTTGAAATCAAATTGTATGTCCCTGAAAAGGATGAATGTTCCAGCGCAAGGTAAACCCTACGAATTAAAGGCCATAAAACATTATTTGTCCCCGCAGGGGACGAATATCATAGTGTAGGGTGAAACCCTACGAAACGGAGATTTTCATCGCGACAGTCGTCCCTGTAAGGGACGAATAAAAAATGCGACCCTTGCAGGGTCGAATAAATCTTGGCCGTACAGACAACCGGACGTTTCACGTCCGGCTACGATACCTTTCGCCTGCAGCGAAGAGCGATAGTTTCACGTTCGGCGAGGTTACCTTTCGTCTGCGGCGAAGAGAAATTGTTTCACGTCCGGCTACGATACCTTTCGCCTGCGGCGAGGAGAAATAGTTTCATGTCCGGCTACAATACAACTCGCCTCCGGCGAAGTCGAACAGCTTTATTTGCCGCTAAACGCCTCATTCCTTCTGAAAAATACCATGAAAATATCAAAATTTAGACAACAAAGTGTTTGCCGCGATAAATCTTTGCGAAAATTTTTTGCGGGCATTCTAGCGATAAAAAAAGCGGGTACCCTAAAGTTTGAAAACAGGTTGTAAACTTATCAAACAGTTGTTAAACGGTTTAAACCAACACTAACGAAATTCGATTTCCTCAAAGCTAAAAAGCTCAGCCACGAAATCAAGCCGTCTTTATAGCATCCGCAAAGTCCGCATCTTGCTTTTCCAATATGGTTTAATTTGCCTTACAAAAATGCAGATTGGGCATTTGCCTGACAGAAAGCGCTGCGCAGGGCTTCGATTTGCCGCGCCTGTTCGTTAATCTGTCTGGTTTGCGCTTCGATTTGTGTTTGCTGCTGCTTAATGGCTTCGACCAGAACAGGGACAATGTTCGCGTAGGAAACAGATTTGTAGCCGTCCATATCGGTTGTAACCACTTCGGGCAGCACGGTTTCGACTTCCTGCGCGATAAAGCCGATTTGTAAATTCGGATTGTCGTTGCGCTCTGGCTTCCAGTTGAAAGTAACTCCTCGCAATCGCCTGAGCACATCTAGAGCATTACCAAAAGTCCGGACGTTGGCTTTAAAACGCGCATCGGAAAGTTGGTTGTAAGATCCTCTAATGGCTAAGTTGCCAGTATTTC
>DATLZX010000162.1:0-2729 GCA_035573795.1 Pyrinomonadaceae bacterium
GAAGCAAAATCCCTGTCTTTGAGCTCATGATTCGGCCCTGAAACAAACAGGCCGGATGGCAGAAAATCCGCATCAACATCCAGCTTCATTTCAAAAGGCATGGGCTTGGTGCATCTGGCGCATTCCAGGCGGGCTGCCCCGCAGATTTTACCCTTTACGGCAGCGCCGTCTTCACCTATCTTGCGAACCTCGCCAATAAAAGAAATTTCATCCTCGAAGTAAAGCCCAAAATCCTCATCCGAGAAGAAATGCCGCTCCAGCCGCAAATCAAATTGGCGAATTGTCTCAAAGCTTTCAAGCTCGATTAGCATTCTCAAATAACAATCCTATTTCCTGCCTTTACCGATTAAATATCTCTTTTTCAGTAAGACAAACTTTGTATTATAAACCGTCAGACATTAGAGTCAAACTCTTCAAACCTCCTCGAAGAGGCCGCAGCCGATAGCTTCCTCCAGCCGGGTGAAGCCTTTCTGGCTCAGAATTTTCGAAAGTTTCCTGTTTATCTCGGCCGCAATTGACGGCCCCTGATAAATAAAGCCCGTATAAACCTGTATAAGCGATGCACCGCAAGCGATTTTTTCAAATGCGTCCTCAGCAGTAAAAACACCGCCAACGCCGATTATCGGTAATTTGCCTTCTAGCCTTTTATAGAGCCGCTGTATTACAGAATTGGCTAGTTTGGCAAGCGGCCGGCCGCTCAAGCCTCCGCTTTCGTTAAGGAATTTTTCCTTATGGGCGGCTAAATCCCTTCTGCTTGTGGTGTTTGTGGCGATAATTCCGTTCACACCGTGCTCCATGCAGGCTTCGGCTATCTGATCTATTTCTTCAGCGTTTAGGTCAGGCGAAATTTTAACTAAAATCGGCTTGGACTTGCAGTGATTATCAGGCACAGAATTTGAAAATCCTGCCTGTCTATCTTTTACTGATATTTCAGGCGGGTTTTCATTGCCCGGATTTTGGTTTGCCAACTCCTGCCTTTTTTCCATGATGGCTTTAAGTAAGTCGGATAAAGCTTTTTTTGATTGCAGGTCCCTGAGTCCGGGAGTATTCGGAGATGAAACATTTATCGTGATGTAATCAGCCGCAGGGTAAACCATTTCAAATGCCGCAAGATAGTTCGAGCCGGCCTCTTCGTTTGAAATTTCCCTGTTTTTGCCTATGTTTACGCCTATTATTCCCTTTGGCCGGTTTTCGCCTTTTTGCAGCTTTTCCCTGTAATTGCAAAGCCTTTCGGCTATGGCTGCCGCCCCGTCATTGTTGAAACCCATCCGATTGATCAAAGCCTCATTTCGGACAAGCCTGAAAAGGCGCGGGCGGTCATTTCCTTTCTGCGGCTGAAAGGTTACAGTCCCGACCTCAACGTGGCTGAACCCAAGCTCCAGGAGCCTTTCAAATACCAAGGCGTTTTTATCGAATCCTGCAGCGATACCAACCGGACCGCTGAATTTCAAGCCCATTAGTTCGATCTTGCCCGGCTGCCAATGGCTTTCCCCGTCAGTCAAAGCGGGTAGAAGACTCTGGCTTATTTTTGAACGTAAGAATTGCAGGGCCAGATCATGCGCGCTCTCCGGATCTAGTGCAAAAGCGGCTTTTTTAATGTAATCCCAGGCTTTAACCATTTAACCCAATCTTACAATTTAGTATCCAGATTAAAACTTATTTATCCAATACGAAAAATGCAAAACACTATAAAACCATAAGTCAATTTTTTACGTTAATTTGACGCGAGCCACTCGATGGCCGGAGAACTTAAGTTGATGATTAAAATCGCTTTAGGGATATGTTCAGAAAATTTCAAAAAATTTAAAACAGATTTTAATGACAGATGCCTTCCTGAAAGAAAAAACGCGGAATAGAAAGCCTATATGGTGCCAGGGATACAGTCCAAAGTGAAAAAAGAGATTGTTGAATTGCGATCAGCATTTGTACATTGAAATTACAACGAAATTGAAATTACAACGAAATTTTTCTTCTGAATCAGTAGCCAATTTTGCGGAATACGGCCCAGTTTGTTACGATGCCGATTTGAATGGTTGACGAATCTAATCTGGTAGAAAAATCGCAGATAATGGATGCTGCAACAATGCGGCGGGCGATTCGCCGTCTTGCCTCGGAAATTGTTGAGCACAATAAGGGAGCCTCAGACTTGTATCTGGTAGGCATTCGCCGCCGAGGCGTCCCGCTAGCTCAGAGAATTGCCGACAATATCGAAAAACTCGAGGGACATAAACCGTCCTTCGGCATCCTTGATATCACTTTATACCGTGACGATTTATCTACAGTCGGAGCAAGCCCGATTGTAAACCGAACCGAGCTTTCGGATGATATTAATGGCAAGGTGATAGTGTTGATTGACGATGTCCTTTACACGGGGCGGACAATACGGGCGGCTTTAGACCAATTGATGGATTTCGGGCGGCCAAAGAAAGTCCAGCTTGCGGTCTTGATAGACCGAGGGCGAGAGCATCGCGAGCTGCCGATTCAGGCTGACTTCGTCGGTAAAACAGTCCCAACAAAACAATCTGAAATAATCCGGGTAATGCTGAATGAATTCGATGGCAAGGAAGCTGTAGGGATATTCGAACGACCCGATGCGGGTTGAACACGGCAAGGCTGAATGCCTTGCCTTTTTTATATACTGTTTGCTTTTTATACAGTTCGGAGAGCTTATAGAGTTTAAGGCTTTTTGTAAAGTTTGTAGAGTTTTTTTTGAGTTTTAAACTTTTTTT
>DATLZX010000163.1:0-5664 GCA_035573795.1 Pyrinomonadaceae bacterium
AATTACAAAGTCAATGGAAAGTGGCAGTCAATTTCTTCAGATGAAATGATACAAAGGGCAAAAAGGATTGCCCTGGGACTGATGTCTTTGGGGCTGAAGCCAAAGGACAAAGTTGCGATAATCGCCGCCAATTCACCCGATTGGACACTTACAGATGCAGGCTGCCAGTTTGCCGGCATAATTGATGTTCCGATCTATACAACGCTGGCAGTTGACTCCGTTAACTTTATCCTCAATGACAGCGGCGCCAGAGTTCTGTTTATTGACGCTGCCGATCAGTATCACCGTATAAAAGAGGCAATTTCCGACTGCCGCTCATTGGAGCATCTTGTCTTCTATAGTGATTTCGAAGGACGGCCTGAAAATTCCCTGCTTCTAAGCGAGCTGGAAGAAAAATCTGCTGATTTCAGTTCCGGTGCCGGGCTTGATCAAATAACAGCATCAATAAAAAGCAGCGATATTGCGACATTGATTTACACCAGCGGAACGACCGGCAACCCAAAAGGCGTAATGCTCAGCCATTGCAATATCATTTCAAACGTCATTGATGCCGGCGAGAAATACGATTTTGCAGCCCGTGATATCCCTTTGAGCGTTTTGCCCTTATCCCATGTTTTCGAACGTTCGGCAATGTATCTTTACATTTTCAACGGAATGGAGGTTTACTATGCCGAATCAATCGAAAAAGTACCGGAAAATCTCTCCGAGGTAAGGCCTACCATTTTTGTGGGCGTGCCGCGGATCTTCGAAAAAGTGTATGCAAGGGCAAAGCTCAAGGCCTCACAATCTTCCTCACTCAGGGAGAGCATTTTTGATTGGGCTATTTCTACTGCAAAAAAGGTCGCTCTGGCACGCGAAAAAAATCTTCCCGTCAGCAAAAAACTGGCCCTTGCGCATAAAATTGCCGATCGGCTGGTTTACAGGAAATTGCGTGATTTTTTTGGCGGCAGGCTCAGGCTTTGTGTTACCGGCGGTGCTGCACTTCCTGATGATATTTATCTGATTTTCAATGGTGCGGGCATTCCGATAATGCAGGGTTATGGGCTTACTGAAACTTCCCCCGTAATTTCTTCAAATAATCCAAAAGAGTGCCGGCTGGGAACCGTCGGCAGGCCGATCCGAAATTTCAGGGTTCGTATAGCCGCCGATGGCGAGATAGAGGCAACCGGGCCGGGAGTAATGCTCGGCTACTACAACAACCCCTCGGCGACTAAAGAGGCATTTACCGAGGATGGCTGGTTCAGAACCGGAGACATTGGCGAATTGGACAACGACGGATTCCTGAAAATCACCGACAGAAAAAAAGAACTTTTCAAAACCTCAGGCGGAAAATACATCGCCCCGTCTCCGATCGAGCAGCTGCTAAGAAGTTCGCGTTTCATCAGCCAGGCGGCACTGATAGGAAATGGCAGAAAATTCGCCATAGCCTTGATAGTGCCGAATTTCGATATGCTGGATTCTTATGCCCGGCATAAAGGCTTTGAGGCTATGTCGCACTCTGATTACTGTAAGGATGAAAGAATCAGGAATCTGATATCAAGAGAGGTAGAAAAAATCAATCAGCGGCTAAGCCGTTTTGAAACCGTAAAGAAATTCGCCCTGCTTGATAGGGAATTTTCCGTTGATGGCGGCGAGCTGACACCAACTCTCAAATTCCGCCGAAAGATAATCGAGGAAAAATACGGCGATCTTATCAACGAGCTTTACAAACAGGCTGAAGAGGAGTTTTCGGCCGCCGGTAAACCTTGATCGCATACTATCCGGCTATCGCTTTGTTAACGTCATTGGCGATTTACAAAGTTTTAGTTGATTCTGCCAGAAAAATCCGGCCTACCGCCTTTTTACCGCATTTGCCTTATGCCCGTTGCTACCTGATGCCGGAGGCCACCTGATGCCGTGCAAAGCGGTACAAACCGAAATCCTGCAAATCAGATACGGCTCGCCCGATTTCTATCTGTTATCAACCTAATTGCTGAAAAATCTTGCAATCAATACGGCCTGATTGGTATCGGTATCCTGTTCGGTATCCCCGTAACTGCTTCTAAAAGAATGTCTCCGATTGATTTTTTTGACTTATCTACTTCGACAATGTCGAATGGTATCAACATCGGATCGGCCTGTTCGCCCTTACGTATTGCCTCGTAATTTACCGTGATAATTTCGGGTTCTGAAGAGCCTGCCTTCCGCCGATAGATTTTTACGTTCTTGGTTTTGGCATCGCGCGTTATTCCGCTGGCCATTGCAATCGCTTGCGATAGCGGCAGTCCGCCTTCGGGTATTGTAAGCTCACCCGGCCTTACAACTTCTCCCGTAACGTAAACAGGCGAAGCCTTTTGTACGACGATGATGTCGCCCGGAATTATTTCCGGATTGGCTTCGGCTCTTCCTTGCCGCAGGGCAGCCAAAGAGTACATTCTGGATGCGGCAGAAAGCCCTTCGCCGGTCGGCCCCCAATTGTTTTCCGGGCCGCCTTCTCCGCAGATTGGCGGACGCGTTCGGAATATCTGAACCATTCCCCCGGCTTTTTCAGTAACGCCGCCGGCGAATGAAATAAGGTCGAGCAAATTTGCCCTTCGCGTAAGCTCGACCTGCTGCTGCTGCCTTACTTCGCCAAAAATGCTGACCTTTGGCCGACTGTTTCTTGCAGTAACGCGAAGGCTCACCTGAGGATATTTAAGGTATTTTGTCAAAAGCTTGCTTACATCAGCCCTCATCTCACGCTCGCTTTTGCACATTGCAGAAACCGGCTGATCGAAAAATGGAATCTCCAGCCTGCCATCAGCATCTACATTTGCTACAAAATCGAATTGCGGCTCGCCCAAGACCTTAACGGTGATTTCATCACCGGGGCCGATCAGATAAGGCTTTTCTTCTTCCTGCTTGACGTTTTGTGCTGCAGCAATGTTGCAGAAAGCAAACAAAATTGCCGTTGCAACTTTTAAGGCTTTTATTAACTTTTCAGATTTAATTCCTGGCGCAAATTTCATTAGCGTTAATTATAACAATAAATATCGGTTTTTATCGGCTACTTTATTTTAGCAATTTCTCAGATTTGTGTATTGAAAACTTTTCAATATTTTCAGCGGTATTTTGATTGTTTTCTTTGTTTTACGGGTTGTCCCTTTATTTGCAGAGTTGCCCTGACGGCCTGGATTTACCGGGAATTTTGCCTAAAGATTTACCTGAAAAACAAGCTTTTTGGCAAAGAATTTAGCTAAAGAATGCTCAAAGTCATAATTTTGATTGATGGCTTCTTATGTTTTCTTACTTATCTTCCCTTTGTCTTTAGCCTTTGTCTATGGCTTTCTCGAACGCCTGTAATCATTTACCGTTATTTCCATTCCGCACTTTCAGCCCGCACAAAACAGTTATGGCATTTTCCAGCCGGATAAATCCAAAACTTAAATCAGATCGAATCTAAAGCGATAAATACAAAATTTTATTGCAGGCTCGGATTTATTGATTTTAACAATGCTCAAACCACTGCTTTTTTGACGAGCATTTATCAAACATTTACTGACATCAATATTTTATCATTCTGTTATAAAGTGCTATGATTTCACTGTAAAGTCCCACAAAATCTGAATCTTTTGATAAATTCAGACACATTATAGTGATATTTCTCGATAAACGATCCAAGCTCCTACAAGATCAAAACGACTGGTTTTGGCACCTTAGGCGTCCGCTTCAAATCTTTACTGACCTGTTTATTTTGGGCGCTGCTTTTTTTGCTGCCTACATGCCGGCCTTGAATATTCGTCTGGAAAGCTTCGATCCGGAAATCTCTATTACCAAAGTCTCATTTGTTGTCCTGATTGAATTTATCACGCTTTATCTTTTTGGCATCTATTCGATAATCTGGCGTTATATAAGCCTTTCCGACCTTAAACCTTTTTTGGCATCGGCAATTGTCTCTGCCTCAGTTTTGCTTGTTCTTCGCTTCGGACTTGGATTTACGCCTTTCAATATATGGCAGGTCCCGATTTCTGTAATTCTTATACAAACCGTCTTGGGTTATGGCGGTTTGCTTGCTGTAAGGCTTGCCAGAAGGTTTGTCTATGAAAGGTTTCAGCGCAGCGATTATCCAAAACACCAGCGCAAACTGCCAACCCGCCGCGTATTGCTGGCCGGAGCAGGCAGTATCGGGGCATCCCTGGCAAGAGAAATTGCTCATAATGCCGATTCAGCTTTGGAAATTCTTGGCTTCTTGGATGATGACCCGCGAAAAATCGGCGGCCGCGTCAGCGGATTCAAGGTATTAGGCCGTACAGATGAGCTGCCGCGCTTTGCTTCGGAGCTGAATATCGAAGAGATAATTATCACCTTGAACGGTTCTGACAGCTCGACTATCAGAAAAGTTGCCGAGCTTGCCGCAAAAAATGGCCTGCATACACGGATCGTACCGAGCCTGACAGATCTTGCCGAAGGGCGCCATAAAATTGACCGTGTACGTGAACTCAAAATCGAGGACCTGCTTGGCCGGCCGCCTGTTTTGCTGGATTTGTCCGGTATAGAGAAAATCCTTTCCGGAAAGACGATCCTGGTTACCGGCGCCGGCGGCTCCATCGGCTCAGAGCTGGTCCGCCAGCTGACGGCTTTCTCTCCGAACAAGATCCTTTTGCTTGAAAGGTCTGAATTTGCCCTTTTCGAAATTGACCGCGAGCTCAAAGAGTTCGATTCTAAAATCGAATTCATCCCATTGCTTGCCGATATAAATGACCATAAGCGTCTGGATTTTATCTTTTCCAATTACTTGCCGGAAATAATTTTTCATGCAGCAGCCCATAAGCATGTTCCGCTAATGGAAACAAATGCCATCGAGGCTGTCCGAAATAATATTTTCGGAACGCTTTCAGTGGCCGAAATTGCCGGAAGGTTCAACGCAGAGCGTTTCGTCCTGATTTCTACTGACAAGGCAATAAACCCAAGCTCGGTGATGGGAGCAACCAAAAGGATCTCTGAGCTGATTATTCAGGAACTGAACGACCGTTATCAGACCCGATTTTGCGCCGTACGTTTTGGTAACGTAATTGGTTCGGCCGGCTCTGTCATTCCGATTTTTACCGAGCAGATAAAACGCGGCGGGCCGGTTACCGTAACCGATCCCGAAATGCGGCGTTATTTTATGACTATCAAAGAGGCTGCCCAGCTCGTCATCCAGGCCTCCTCTATCGGCAAAGGCGGAGAAATCTTCCTTTTGGATATGGGAAAACCGGTCAAGATACTTGATCTTGCAGAAGATATGATCCGGCTGTCAGGCTTTCAGCCTTATCAGGATATTGATATCGTATTTACCGGTATCAGGCCCGGCGAAAAACTCTTCGAGGAATTGGAAACATCAGGCAATAAACTCTTGCCAACCGAGCATCCTAAAATTTTCCTTGACCGCATACCACGGCTCAGTTCGGCAGAAATCGCAAATCTGATTGCCTCTTTCAATAAGGCACTCTCTGCACAAAGCGACACTGAAATAAAAAAACTTTTTTCCGAATACCTTCCTGAATCCGGCTTTTCGTATCGGCAAAATCATCTGCCGGAAATTGCCGCTGAAACTATTTTCGATTTGTTAAATAACGACAAAATCAATACTAAAAAAGCCGGCCAGGCCCGCTTTGCACAGTCTGATTGAGCAGGCAGTTAAAACCCCCGCTTCCAAAATCACCT
>DATLZX010000164.1:0-2439 GCA_035573795.1 Pyrinomonadaceae bacterium
AAAACCGGACTCGCCGAAATATCGCGAAAACTTCGATTCCAGAGCTTTCAAATGGCTTTCAACAGACGATGTCGAGCCTGCATCAAAAGCCGATGTCAAACAATTGATCAAACAGGCTGACAAATTGGTAAAACGCGGCAACCTCGCAGAAGCCGAGCAGATTCTGAAAAAAGCGATTGAAATAGAGCCAAAAAATTCACTTGCCAGGCTCAAGCTAGCCCTTATTTACGTAAAACTGCGCCGTCTGCAATCTGCTTACGACCTTGCGTTTCCAATTGCCAGGGACGAGCCGAAAAACTCCTTTGCTTTTGCAGTGCTGGGGATGACGCTGCTTGGTGCGGGCAGATTTTCAGATGCAAGGCTCGTTCTGGTCAATTCCGTTAAACTTGATAGATCGGAATCGCTTGCCTGGGCCGGGCTCGGATTACTCGAGTTTTACGAGAACAATCTGGATGAAGCATACCTGAACCTTCAGGAGGCAGTCTATTACGATCCAATGGAGCCGGATTATTTCTATGCATTGGCTCAGGTTTCAGCACGGTCTGAAAAATACAAGGAAGCCGCGGCAGCTTATGAAGACTTTCTGCGGGTTTCGCGAAACGAGGACGACGAACGGAGAGCAAGGATCAAGGGCCTAATAAACTTTTTGCGTTATTTGGGCAATAAAAGCTCGCTTTACAATACCGGAGGCGCTGATAAGACCAACATCAAGTTCGATCTAGAGGGAAACCGTCCGGTAATCAAGGTTTTCATAAATGATAAGCCGAATCCTTTGCGGTTTGTGCTTGACACCGGCAGCGGGATTACAGTCATTTCCGATGAAACGGCGGAGGCATTGAAGATCAAGCCGGTTACAAAGGGCGGCTTTGCCAAAGGGATCGGCGGCGATGGGCGATTCGAAATAGTCTATGGCTTTCTGCGTGAAGTGAAAATCGGCGATGTTGTTGTAAGAAGCGTACCGGTTTACATAAGGAAATTTCACAGCGATGGCAATATAAACGGGTATATAGGCCTCGGGCTTATTTCGAAGTTTCTGACTACGATAGATTACGGAAACCAGACCTTTTCATTGAAAAAGCGAGAGGAGGAGCCAGCTCAGCCGGCTATGGAAGGCGTAACAATCCCGCTCCGCCTGACATCGAGCGGATTTTTGAGCGGTGAGGTGCACCTTGAGGGTTTCGACTCTCCACTGAATTTCATAGTTGATACCGGGGCAAGCGTTTCAGTAATCAGCGATGATATCGCCTCGCATGACGCCCTGCAGCCATTTGCCCTGAATGAAAAGCTGCGGGTAATAGGTTCGGCCGGAATTACAGACGATGTGCCGACCTATCTTTTACCTAAAATCACTTTTGGAAAGCATACCAGAAGCAAGATAACCGCAATCGCACTGGACCTCGACCTCATCAATGAAGCCTCCGGATTTCAGCAGTCCGGCATACTTGGCGGAAACTTCCTAAAAAATTACAGGATGACTTTCGACTTCAAGAATTCGCGCTTGACGTTTTCAGCAATCGAGCCGGAGCCTGAGAAATAGATTATTCAGATTCTAACTTCATCATAAACCTAGCCAATAAAACCAGCCTGACAGTTTTCCCTGCCCAAACTTAAGCAAAAAACGCGCCGGCGTGATATTCTCGAATAAAAGACGGGATGAAATTAAGCGTTTATCTGGAAACCTCTGTAATCGGAGCATACCTTGATAACCAGGATCGTTTTCGCAGGGATTTGACGATTCGCTGGTTTGAGCGGGAGTTGGCCGAATACGAGGCATTTGTTTCGGGTTTGGTCAGATGCGAGTTAAGCTGCTTTGCGGAGCCGCACAGAACCGGATACCTGAATCTGCTGAAAGATTTCAAAGAGCTTGAAGTAGTTGATGAAGCGGCAATACTCGCTGAAGGATATATCGAGCGCGGCCTGTTTCAGAGAAAGTTTCTGGCCGATGCGCTGCATGTGGCGATTGCCTCGATCTATAAAATTGATTATTTGGTAACCTGGAACTTTGGCCACATTGCCAACGCGCGTAAACAGACCCGTATCAGGCTATTCAATACGTCGGCGGGATTTTTTTCACCGCAGATAGTTACGCCGGAATTTTTGGTCCAGGCATGAGCACGTGCAGATGATGTTTGCTGATTGTTAAACAATAAAAGTCCTAAGTAAATCTCTGAATAAACTCCCGGCAGCAAAAGATATTTATGTACCCAAGATCCAAATTTCAAGAATTACTTCTGGATGTAAGGCAGGCAATGGCCAGAGAAGCTGATTTCGACCTGGATTTGTTTGTCGAGAAAATAAGGAAAAACGATTTTCGAACGGTGAAAGCATCAATAATTTCCCGTAAATCACAAAGCGAGGCCGAGCCGAGAACACTCAGAAAAGGAAAATCCAGGAATTGAAAAAATCGGGCAAAGGGTTTTTTGCAGGCCGCCTAATGGG
>DATLZX010000165.1:0-2674 GCA_035573795.1 Pyrinomonadaceae bacterium
CCAAAATTGCAACCAAAAACCTCAAAGCCGAATCAAGCCCGGATTTATTAGTTCCGAAAAGCTCGAATACCGCAAAAGGGGAGCCGGCAGCAATGTATATAATCAGAAAATCAATGAATGAAAACTGCATAAAACAAAAAAGAGCTTGCTCGAATTGAAACAGGCAAAAGCTGTACCAGCAAAACCAAGCGTAATCTACTGTAAATCGAATCGCTGCTAAGTCATTGTATTTAGTTGGGTTATTGAATAACTTCGATTTAAACGGAACTTATTAGAGTCAAAAATCGTTATAAAGATTTGGAAATTGCAATCAGCTTTTTTGCATTTTGCAAGCCAAAGTAACACAAGCAAGATAAAAAATTTTCAAGTTATCGAAACTGATAAGTAAATAACAGACTCCCGGCAGATTTTGCTCGGTTTTAATCACTTGAAACATACGGAATTTTGCTGGAGAGTATTTTGATATTTTTCAAGCAAAACAAACTTAATCTTACGTCTAAATAATAATAATCATCCGCTCTGCAACCGCAGATAAAGCAAAACCGGAACACTTGCAAATCGAATTATGAAAGAGAAAGTCAAAGCAAAGGCAATAATAATAAAAAAAGGGCAGAAAGCAGTCTCTAAAGCGCCAAAAGTTATCAAGTCTGCCAAAGAATCTGCCAGAGAAATTGTGGAAAATGTTACAAATTGGGTAAACGAACTGCGGGCTAAAAAAGATCAAGAAGCAAAAAAAGCAATCAGGGCGTTCTTCAACAATAACGCCAAAACCAGTGAATCCTGATTTTATATCCTCATTTTCAAAATAACAAATAAATCCTTGCTTCGGCTCTCGGATCCTTACCTGATCTCGTTGGTTAATTATCCGAAGTTCAATCTATGACTCGGCAAACAGAATACCTGCTTTTGACATCTACTTGAATTTAACTGCACTGCGCCAATTTGATTTACCAGCTGTCCGCATCAATACAGCCAGGGGAATTACCCTTTTTTTCATTTTGAAAAAGGGTTAATGCGCTGTTATTCTGCTTACAATTCAACTAATTGGCTCAGGAAGGTTACACCCAATTAATTATGTCTAATAAGGTTGCATTGGTTACCGGTGCCAGCAGCGGCATCGGTAGGGCTACAGCTTTGATATTTGCTCGCGAAGGCTGGAATGTAGCTGCAGTGGGCAGGAATGAGGCAGAATTGAACAAGCTCAAAACAGATGGGCACCATTTGAATGGATCCATCAAAACTTTTCTTGCTGATGTTTTAGAAAATTCACAGATAGAGCGGGTGATTAATGACTGTATTGATAATTTCAGTCGGCTTGATTGTGTAGTAAATGCCGCCGGAATAATCAAATCCGGAACGATAGAAAACACCAGCCTGGACGAGTGGGATAAAATGCTCGATGTAAATTTGAGATCCGTATTTTACATAATGCAGCGAGTCATACCACATCTGGAAAAAACTCGCGGGAGCATCGTAAACGTTTCCAGTATTACTGGTACAAGGGCATTTCCGGGCGTTTTGGCATACTGTGTGTCAAAGGCCGGAGTTGACCAACTGACCCGCTGTGCGGCCCTGGAGCTCGCACAAAAAGGAATCAGGGTCAATGCAGTCAATCCGGGAGTAGTTGAAACCAATCTGCATAAACGCGGCGGAATGTCAGAAGAGGAATACGAAAAGTTTCTTGCCAATTCAGTAAACACGCATCCACTTGGAAGAGCGGGCCAACCTGAAGAAGTGGCCGAATTGATTTATTTTTTAGCCTCAGAAAAGGCACAATGGATTACAGGTGTAACATATGCAGTGGATGGTGGGCGTTCGCAAACCTGTGCCCGCTAAAGACCTGAAAATGCTAGTAAAAGGGAACTTGTCCGATTTGCAGAGCGCATGTTATTTCGGGTCAGTTTTTTTTCGGGTTGGTAGATAGAAATTAAAAAGGAAGGACCGGTTGGTAAAACTTTAATGATTCGATAATGCTCAGGTATTATTGAAATTGCATTTCAGGGAAGCTCCGATGAGATTGAGGCTGCTACCAAGCTCATTTGATGATTCAGGGCAGATGTCAGATCGCCAGCATCTGCCTTGTTTTATTTTGAATGGAAAGATAGCAATTGATGCAGGAAGCCTCGCTTTTGCAGTAACGGCTGCTGAGCGAAAAGCCGTTCGGGACATCGTGTTGACGCATTCTCATTTGGACCATATTGCCGGGCTTCCGATGTTTATTGATGACCAGGTTTCAATACTTGAGCGTGCGGTAAAAGTCTGGGCTTCAGAACAGGTAATAAATGCTATTGAAAGCCACATATTTAATTGGGTAATTTATCCAAAATTTTCTGAAATCAAAAATCAATACGGATTTCTGATGGAGTATCGCGAGATTAAACCGGAAGAAAGTTTCGAGATAGAAGAAATCACATTTACCCCTCTTAAGGCCAATCATAGTGTTGATTCTTTTGGGTTTGTCATCTCTGACAGTAAAACTTCGTTTGCAATTACAGGAGATACAGCGACACTCGATGATAGTTTCTGGCAGAAGGTCAATAGTCTGGGGGCGAGGAATTTGCTTATCGAATGCGCATTTCCGAATAAGCTGTCAAAACTGGCCGAAGATTCTTATCACCTTATTCCAGAAATTCTGTCTGGCCAAATAGCAAATTTCAAAGGAGACGGAACGGTT
>DATLZX010000166.1:0-2628 GCA_035573795.1 Pyrinomonadaceae bacterium
ACAAGGCTGTGAGCCAATTTTGCATGGAAACCACGGTGCGCCCGCTATCTCTTTGTCCAGGGGTAAAGTCAGAAAATATCTGATAAATCGCGAAAATCAGGCCTATAATAAAAAACTGCAAAATATGGTCAATAGCAACCGCAATGAAGCGGTTGCCCAGCGAGGCAGGCTGAAACTCCAGACAAACCCTTTCCGGAGTTTCAATTATCATGCTTTGCGTCCTGATCAATTCAAGTGTCTTGCTCTGAGCCATATCTGGTTATAGAGAATATCGGGCTTTTGGCTGAATGCCGTTATCCTGGCTCTAAAAAATTACTTTCACAAAATATCTAAGAGTTCGCTCATTACTGGATTATTCAAGACTGCCCTTCTTGGCAAATAGTCATAATCTTATAACTATCAATAGTTTATAAGAAAACCTTCTTGCCAATTTACCCTTTTCCTTTTTCTGTGGCCGGGATCGTTTTCAATTTAACTTATGCGAAAAGAGAGTTCTTGTTTTTTGAGCTCCCGCTTAAATATACTTGAATTTATGAATATATAAATTTGGCCGCTAAGTTTCCGAGCTTTTTCGGCCAATATCCGTGATTTTTTGCAAAAAATTTGATTGAACATTGTTTTTGCAACTATCCGTTTTAGAGTATACTTAAAAGTTGGCTATTTACGGCAAGTATCAAAACACTGTGAAAACCTATAAAAACAATCGGTCAGCTGCCAATCTTAGGGTTGCCATCGTTGCCGCCAGGTGGAATGATCTTTTCACATCACGTCTGGTAGATGGAGCGGTTGAAACCTTGATTTCGCTTGGCGCGGATCCCGAAAATATTGAAATACTACGTGTTCCGGGAGCTTTCGAGCTTCCTCTTGTTTGCCGCCATGCTGCGCTGAGTGGGCGTTTCGATGCTGTAGTTGCTCTCGGCGTAGTTATTCGGGGCGAAACGCCGCATTTTGATTACGTTGCGGGTGAGGCTGCCCGCGGTATCGCCGAAGCCTCACGTGAAACAGGAGTCCCGATTGCTTTCGGAGTCGTTACGGCCAATACTACCGAACAGGCAGCGGACCGCTGCGGCCTGAAGGCAGGCAATAAAGGTGCTGAAGCGGCCATTTCCGCTGTAGAAACAGCAAACCTTTTACGTCAAGCAGGTTTCGTTAAGTCCGATAGAGATACTTCGGCTAAAGCAGTTTCAAATGTCGTTTGAAAAAATAGAACGAGCTAAAGGGCCTCGGCGGCTAGCCCGCGAATGTGCGCTGCAGATGCTGTTCTCATGCGATCTGCTCGGCGCCGGTTTGTTCGACTCCGGCCGATATTGGACTGAATTCGGTTACCAGGAAGCCTTCCCTGAAATTTATCAAACCAGAGATAAAATCCACTCACAAATTGAAAAAATTAAATTAAATATTACAGATCTAAGGTCCATAGCCCGCAAAATCGAGCCGCTAAACCCAGACGGGTACAGTAATCAAACAACCCGTCTGCTTGTTAAACAAAGCGAGGGCTTGCTATCAACCTTTGATAATTGCTTGAACCTAAGCTTCAAAAATGGTAAGGCTGACCTGTCTGAATTCGAAAAGTGCTTGAATATCTTTTCAGGTAAAATAAAATCTCTCGAAATCTCCCAGTTGAGCAATCAAGCTAAACGTTCCGTAGCCGCTGTCTATATTTCTCAAAATAACGAGCTTTGCCGCACTCTCTGCGCCACTTTAGATCTTATCCGCAATGACCTCTTCAATGACATTGTCAAACAGATAGATTCTGCCTATCCGGTCCGTGAATTTGCCGATCGTCTGACTCGCGGCACACTTGAAAAGCTTGAAGGCCTTGACCGGCTTATTCAAAGCCGTGCCGAGCATTGGCGTATTGAACGCATGGCAATTGTTGACCGAAACATCCTACGTCTTGCCGTTTACGAGTTTCTCCATGAGGATACGCCTAAAACCGTTGTAATCAATGAGGCTTTGGAAATTGCGCGCGAATTTTCAACCTACGAGGCAACCCAATTCATCAATGGAATCCTTGATGCAATCCGCCTGGATCTCGAGAAAACCCAGCCGGCATCTGATTCATCTGATAACGAGCAAAATCTCAGCACCGCAAACAATCTCGGTACGGTTATTCCATGTCAAACAGATACGGCCGGCTCCGAAGGTTTGACAACCCAATCCGCCGCTGCCGCAAACCTTACAATGATGGAGTCAAAAGGCGAAACCGACCCGGAACATGAAGCAATTTCATCACCCCCAAAATTTACTTGAATAATCCCAATATTTAACCCGGTTTGCAGGCACCACAGCTATAATTCAATTACCCTCTTTTGCTTTTGTGGTTTTTAGGTTAATTTTCAAGGGACCCTGCCTGCCCTCTTGATATTTCTTGTGATTTGTTTGGAATTTGAAGAGCAAATCTTGGGTAGCAAACTCTCTTCTTGGCAAAAAGCGACATTACTTGGTAAATAATCCCGGGCTGAATGCCCTCCATAGCTCTACCAAATAAGCATCCGATGCGTTAAACTAAAATGTTAAAGTTAATCGCCTTTTGTCAGGCAGAGGTATAAAAGTGAGCAACAGAACAACTGATATTTCCGAAATAATAGCTGAGAATTTTGGTGCTAATGCCAACTATGTTGAGGG
>DATLZX010000167.1:0-5926 GCA_035573795.1 Pyrinomonadaceae bacterium
ATAAAGACCGGGCAGAAAATATAATGATAGTTGACTTGGTCCGAAATGATTTAGGTAGAGTCTGCGAGTACGGCACTGTTAAAGTCGAGCGCCTTTGCCTTATCAAAGAATACAAATCCCATTTTCACATGGTCTCCGAAGTTACGGGAAGACTCAGGGAAAATACCAGGTTGTCCGATGTTTTTTCGGCAGTTTTCCCTTACGGATCTGTTACTGGTGCGCCCAAAAAAAGGACTTTGGAGATCATCTCAGAACTTGAAAGCCGCCAAAGAGGGCTTTCTATGGGAACTTTTGGCTACTTTTTGCCTCAAAATCATTGGAAAACGTCAACAGGCGACAAGCATCTCAATCATCGGCTTTTCCGAGGTTTGCAGCAAAACCCGATCCTGCGGGCAGCAGTGGCCATCCGCACGATGACGCGTTTTCAAAATCAAATCACCTTCAATGTAGGAGGAGGAATCACTATTGACAGTGATCCTTTCAATGAATACAAAGAAACAGAGATTAAATCCCTTGCACTGCTTGACGCCATCGAGCAGGCCTTTGATAGCCAAATGCTTGTTGTCGAATAACTTGTCATTACCTCGTCTGGCACCGCCAAAGACAAAGCAAAGGCCGGATTTCCGTTATGGTGAATCAAGCTAACTGCTTTTTATTCAAAAACTTAACATGTTAATCAGTATCTTTGCTTTGCCCAGTTACTACAAATTAAGCTTCGAAATATTTCAATGGAATATTTCATAAAATTCAAATATTTTTTTTGCGAATTTAAAATGCGAGCTCGGTCAAAAACTATTCGACCGTTTAGAGGCTTGGTTTGTGCTGATAAGCTGTTTTTATCCAACCGCAAATCTATAGTTTTATGCTATATTTTCAATTGGGGAGTTGCCCTGCTTTTCAAATAAACCATCTATTCTCCCCTTTTTGGTTCGATTCTGTAGATGGCTAATTATTACGACATACTAAAGGTTTCGCGAAAAGCCAGCCGCAGCGAGATTCGTTCGGCCTACAGGCGGCTAGCCAGAAAACTGCACCCTGACAGAAACAATGGCTCTGAAGAATCAACTTTGGAATTCGCTAAAATTGCCGAAGCATACGACGTTTTGAGCGATCCGGTCGAGCGGGCTCGATATGACCAACAGCTCTTGAATAACGAATTCTCCCATGGCGGGGATTCCATTTTCAGTTCTGATAATTCTCACGCGCGCCGCTGGCGAAGGCTTGTTTACGAACATCGGTTCAATGAAATAGTTGACAGAATGCGGGCTGAGGAAAGAAGGGAATCATTGGCTCTTCAGCAGGTTATCTTCCCTACCGTGGCCCTTTTTGTTTCATGCTTTGCCGTCGGAATTTTGAGGCCGCAGTTTTTTGAGGCATCGCCGGTTTTTTTGAAAATACTGCTTGTTACTTTTTTCCTTGTTGGCGTGATCCATTTGCTACGCAGGGTCAGATTCGGCCTGGATGAATTCACTTACGACTGGGAAGAGATACACGAATCAATTTTTGAAGACATTGCCGAGCCTAAAAAGCATCTGTCTCGCCCGACTGCTGCCGCTGCATTGGTTATCGGTACTCTGCTATCGCTCGGCGCAGGACTCTTGCTTGGCAGCTACCTTGATTTCAAGTCTGTAATCAGCCCAAACCTTTTCGCTCATGGTATAAAATTCGACCTTATTCTCTATCCGCCTATTTTCGTCCTTCTTGTGGATTTAATACATGGTTTTGCCTCTAGATCGGATTTGGTGTAATCAATAGCCGCTCTGGCTTGACATTTCTCTAGGGAAATTGTTAAGGTTTTAGTTTTGTTTGAGAAGATTTTTTAGGAAAACATAGCAAAAAATGGCTAATCATAAATCGGCTGAAAAAAGAGTAAGACAAAACATTAAAAGACGCGCTATCAATCGCGCTAACAGAAGCAAACTAAGAACCCAAATCAAAAAACTCAGGGCAGCAATATCCTTGAAAGACAGCGCCGCCGGCAGCCAACTGCTTGGCGAGACAATTTCATTGATTGATAAAGCAGTTAACAAGGGGTTGATTCACAGAAATACTGCTGCAAGGTATAAATCACGCCTTACAAAACGGCTTGCGGCAATCTCATAAAGAGTTTTTGTTTGTAGTCCTCCTCTAACCTCTTAAACTCGGAGCGGTAAGTTTTCGGTTTCCTCCGCTCCTTTTTTTGCGCCTATAATGCCCCGCCGTAAGGATCACCAGTAACCCACTAACCGAGCTCTTTTCCTCAAAACCTGTCCCAAAATGTCCGATTTATCTTTCAGTCTTTAGATTTAATTTAATTGCTCGGCAGCCAAATACTCGATTAAATACTCTGAACATTGGAGATGTTTTGTTAAAATCCTCTCACGATGACGCGCAATTATAAATACTACGACCTGATAATGGCGGCGTTCGTAGCCGTTCTCCTCTCTTCTAACCTGATTGGAGTTCATAAAGTAACCTACATCGAAATACCATATTTCGGCCCATATAGATACGGTGCGGGCGTACTTTTTTTTCCAATCAGCTATCTTTTTGGAGATATCCTGACAGAAGTATACGGCTATAAACGTTCGCGAAGGGTTATTTGGGCAGGTTTCGGCGCACTCTTTTTCGCCAGTCTGATGTCATTCATAGTTACCAGCCTGCCGGACTCCGATACCATGCCGGCCGCACAATCTGCCGCTATCAATCTGATTTTCGGGCAAACTCCCAGAATCGTTGCAGCTTCACTGATTGCGTTCTGGATTGGCGAATTCGTCAACTCATTTGTCCTGGCAAAAATGAAGCTCCTGACCTCTGGCAGGTTCCTCTGGACAAGGACCATCGGCTCGACCGTTGCCGGAGAATTGGCAGATTCGCTGATTTTCTATCCGGTCGCTTTCTTTGGGGTCTGGCCAAATGAGCAGCTTTTCTATGTAATGGTCGGCAATTATTTCGTAAAGGTAATGTGGGAAACTGTTGCTACCCCATTGACTTATGTAATAGTTAACTATCTTAAGCGTGCCGAACAGGAGGATTACTACGACCGAGATACAGACTTCAATCCGTTCAGCCTCGAATCCTGAGCCGGCGGCCGGACTTTCTTTGAAAACGCCTTTGGAATACCTTTGGAAGTATAAATTTTCCGGGCTTTCTAAGGCGGCGGCCCTTAAACTGTCTACACTGATTTCACTTCATAGATATCAAAAACCTGATTATCCAACAACTGTATTCGACTTATTGAAGTATTACCCATGGCGTTATGAGGACCGCCGCAGCACTGCAGCAGTTTCTGAATTACGCGATGGCGAAGAGGTCTCACTTGATCTGATAGTCCGGGTATCCGGCGGTTATCAGGTAAAAAGAAAACAAAGCGGCAGCCCGCCCTTGTACATTTTCGAAATATCCGCTGTAGATCCAAGAAAAACGACAGAGCCTGTGCTGGTTTACTGGTTCCTCTCGGGAAAAAGCTCTGAAAAAATCATACTTTCCCAGTCAAAGAAATTTTCTCGTGGTGTAAGGTTTTCCGTCTTCGGACACTGTGAGTGGGATTCACGCAGGGGAATATATAAAGTCAGACCAACTAAGCCAAATGAAATCGAAATCATCACACAATCCGAAAGCGATAAAACCCCGGCTCAAATCATTGATATAGCTCAGCAAAACGAAAAGCCCACAAATCAGGATAACGGCTTGGCTACAAGCATAAAGGCAGTGTCTGGCAGTTCAACAGGAAAACCTGACAGGAAAGACGAAAAGGACATATTGCTTCACTCTGACCGAATAGTTCCGGTTTACAAAAAACTTGGCACATTTAATTCAAAACGCCTAAGAGAGATTATTTTTACGGTTTTGGAAAATCTCGAGCCCGGCGTAATAAAAGACCCGATACCTGCTTCTATTCGAGTAAAATACGGCCTCATCAACAGGCTCGATGCATTTAAAGAGATCCATTTTCCAGGCAGCGCTGTTTCCATTGAAGACATAAGCGAATATAGGACGCCGGCAGCCAAAAGGCTCGTCTTCGAGGAATTTTTCCTTATGTCTTACGCAATGAGGTATAGACGGCATCAACGCCGCAGGCTTCAGAGGCCTTACAAAATTGAAATTTCTCAGCCGGTCAAAGCCAGAATCAAATCTTTTCTGCCATTCAGCCTGACATCGGCTCAAAGAAAAGCAGTCAAAGATATTTTTTCCGACCTCAATTCGCCTCATCCAATGAATCGTCTGCTTCAGGGAGACGTCGGCTCAGGAAAAACCATTGTCGCTTTTGTAACTGCTTTTGTTGTAATGGAAAACGGCTATCAGGCTGCTTTCATGGCACCTACCGAAATTCTAGCTGAACAGCACCATAAAACAGCTGTTAAACTCTTTTCTTCTACGGGATATAAAGTCGCTTTACTGACAGGCAGCCAAAGCGCTTCAGAAAAAAAGAGGCTTCACCATGCAATACGCAAGGGCGAGATTGACCTGGTTATCGGCACCCACGCACTGATTCAATCGAATGTAAGGTTCGATTCTCTGGCATTGGTAATTATTGATGAGCAGCACCGGTTTGGCGTATTACAGCGATCCAGGCTGATTAGCCAAGATAAAACTCCCGATGTGCTTCATATTTCTGCTACGCCTATTCCCCGTACGCTTGCAATGACTGTTTACGGAGACCTTGATATTTCTGTCATTGACCAACTCCCGCCAGGGCGGATACAAATAAAAACCGTTGTTGTCTCAGAAACAGAAAGAGCCGGCGTCTATAAAGGCATCGAGCGCGAAATATCTAAGGGCCGCCAGGTTTACATCGTTTACCCTGTTATCGAAGAATCAGAAGCCCTTGATCTCAGGGCTGCTGCAAAAATGTATGATGAGCTGCGGTTTACGGCTTTCCCTAATCGGCGGCTTGCTTTGCTCCATGGAAAAATGAAGCCTGAAGAAAAAGAAAAAATCATGGCAAGGTGGGCAGCAGGTGAAATAGATATACTGGTTTCAACAACTGTTGTCGAAGTCGGCGTGGACAATCCAAATGCTTCTCTCATGATAATCGAACATGCTGAGCGCTTCGGCCTCTCACAGTTGCATCAGTTGAGAGGCCGTATAGGACGTGGGCCTTATCAGAGCTTTTGTGTGCTTATGACAAACAGCAAGAAAAATTCAGACGCCATGAAAAGGCTGAAAATACTGGAAAAAACCTCTGACGGATTCAAAATAGCCGAAGCCGACCTTGAGATCAGGGGCGAGGGTGAGATTTTCGGTACCAGGCAAAGCGGCTATAGAATCTTTGACCTAGCAAATATTTTCCGTGATCGGGAAATTCTCGAAGATGCACAATCCGCCGTAGAAATGATCGGGAAGGGACAAATTACGGCAGATGAAAAAAGCCTTCTTGAAAGGTTAATTGCGAAAAATTTTCGCTTCAAACTAGCCGATATTGCCTGATCTTTGCATGTTTTGGTTACAATCCGAATGATTCGCCAAAAGCCGTAGCTCAAATTAAATCGCTCTGCCAGGCTAAACCGCTCCGTCCGGTTTATGAATTTTTTCCTGCGATAGCTAAAATGTTCTTATGCGTATAATTGCAGGAGAATACGGCGGCAGGGTTCTCAAAAGTCCTCCCGGAAACAAGACGAGGCCTACATCGGATAAACTAAGAGAGACTCTTTTCAATATCTTATCCGGCCGTACCGAAGGTGCAAGGTTTCTTGACCTGTGCGCCGGGACTGGCGCAGTTGGTATCGAGGCCATTTCGCGGGGGGCCGATTTTGTTACTTTTGTTGACCGCTCTCGTAAAGCCTGCGCCCTTATCGAAGAAAACCTCGACCTGCTTGCCGTACCCGAAGAGATGACCGAAATCCTTTCGATAACGGCTGAAAACTTTACCTCCAAAAAAGTTGAACAATCCTATGACATAATCTATTACGACCCGCCTTACAGCGAAGATTATCACTATGTTTTA
>DATLZX010000168.1:0-4720 GCA_035573795.1 Pyrinomonadaceae bacterium
GTAGATCCTGGCCAGGTCAAGAGTGTTTTGCCTGAGTTGCATAGGATCTTGGGTAAGGGTGATTGCATGGAGATTGACTATGCAAAAAAAGCTCTCGTACTCATTCTGTAGCTCGACCCAATTTTTAATTGCACCCAAATAATTACCTATATGCAATTTGCCAGATGGCTGAATTCCGCTTAATATTCGCTTTTTCATAAAAATTGGTTTTTAGTAAAAAGTTTGCCTGATAAATTACTGAATAAAATCTCTCCAAAACATAAAATCCACTTTTGAAATTGAATACATGTTTTAGTGAGAAATAACAGCTACGAAACCCGAGCAAGCAACCTGGAGCAAATTAATAGCTTGGCTGAGCTTTTTGTCTCAAAACTTCCCACAATTAATACAGCAGCAATTTCGCTGGCTAAAATTAAATGCGGCTTAGCCGGAATATTTGCCCGTAATCGAATAATTGATTTTAACTATTGATAATCAAGTTAATCAAAACCACGGAGTTAGTAGCAGGTATTCAATAAGTTGGAAAACCGGACTCATTACTAGTCCGACCACTCCCCAATAGATCAAAAGGAGTAGTATCAGGTATCCGTACTGTTCGAGCATTATCAGGACAGGTTCAAAGCTTGCAGGTAAGAAAGTGGATAACACCTTGCTTCCGTCCAGCGGCGGAAATGGCAATAAATTGAAAATGGCTAATGATACATTAAGTGTGAGCATGTAATAGAAAAACAGCTGAACTGCTGAGAGCAGCCCTGCAGTGTTTTCCGTTGTCAATTGCATCCCAAATTCTATTGTAAGTTTCAGAACCAGGAAGGCGATTATCGAAAGTATCAGGTTTGCTCCGATTCCGGCAATCGAGACCATTACATTTGCCAGCTTGTAATTTGTCCAATTGCGAGGGTTGACAGGCGTCGGCTTTCCCCAGCCAATCAAAGGGATATTTGCCAGGCTCCCGCCAATTGATCCTAGAATAAAGCCGGCGATTGGTATCAGAAGTGTTCCAATCGGGTCAGTGTGCTTTACTGGATTTAACGTAACCCTGCCCAGCATATAAGCTGTGTCATCACCGAATTTATGCGACATCCAGGCATGGCCTGCCTCATGCGCTGAAATTGCGAGCAACAGCACCACAATATATGCGACCAGGTTGCTTATAAACATTACTGGATCAATTCCGCTCATAAAATTTATTGATTTTTGAAATATAACCGTCTAATTCAAACGTTAAATTACCTTCAAAAACAGAAAAGCTCGGATAGATAAAGTTTGCTAAATGACTTGTGATGGTTTAACAATTCTATTAGCTGTTTTTCAAATATTGTATTTCAACAGAAATTGTGCCATTCTTTTTCATCAAAATAAACTCTGAGGGGATTTTTTATGTTAAGGAAGATTTTGTTTTCTGGTGAGCATGGATTGTCTGCAACTGGTAATATCGGCCTGACTTTATTGAGAATTTTCGCCGGTATTGCCCTTGCTTTTGGGCACGGCATCATGAAACTACCACCGAGCGAACAGTTTGTTGCAGGAGTAACGGCATTGAATTTTCCGGCACCGAAATTTTTTGCCTGGGCCGCTGCTTTATCTGAATTTCTAGGAGGAATCTTTCTTGCTTTGGGTTTATTTACTAGAATTTCAAGCTTTTTCATTTGTTGTGTGATGTTGACAGCACTTTTTGGTGTCCATCGTGCTGACCCTTTCGCTAAGCAGGAACTTGCACTTCTTTACCTTTTTATAGCCATTTGCTTTCTTTTTAAAGGAGCTAATGACTGGAGCCTAGATGGGATCATTCGGGATTGACAATTAAATTACTTTCTTCGGCAGCCCACCTGGATGAGTTGCTATTTCTGATCAGGGCGGGCTTCACTTAAATCCAATAGAAAATTTATGCCCCACATAGTCTGTATTGCAAGCGAACACAAAGGCAATGAATTTCTTGAACAAGCACATGAGGCAGGCTGGAATATAACGCTTGTTACCAGAAGAAAATTACTCGATGAGCCTTGGGCCTGGAGTTCTATTACCGATGTTTCAACTGTTGATGATTATGCCCCGCAGGAAGACTATGTCAGGGCAATAACCAATGTTTGCGGCCGGCGGATTGTAGACCGCGTTGTCGGTTTAGACGAATTCGATATTACAACTGCTGCCCGCGCACGTGAACATCTGCAGCTTGGCGGAATGAGCGTTTCTCATTCGCTTCGCTTTCGCGATAAATTGACGATGAGAAACATTGCCTCGACTGCCGGAGTGCCCTGTCCGCAATTTACCGCAATTTTCAACCGCAAACAGATTGATGAATTTCTAGAGCGTGTAGATCCTCCCTGGATTATCAAGCCAAGGTTCGAGGTTTCTGCTTTTGGTATCAGAAAATGCAATGCTGTTTCACAAGTCTGGGACATCCTTCACAGCCTGGACGAAAGGAATACCTGGCGCGATCATCCCTCACAATTTCTTCTCGAGCAGTTCATCGAGGGTGAAGTCTTTCATGTTGACTCAGTTGTGCGGGAAGGGGAAGTCATTGCCGCCGGTGTGAGTAAATATGGTACTCCGCCCTATTCTGTAACCCATCATGGCGGGGTTTTCTCTACGTCGGTTCTTCCTTTCGACAGTGAGGATCGCGCAAAGCTTGAAAAACTGAACAAGCACTTGCTGAATGCTTTCAATTTCTCAAGGGGTGTAACGCATGCTGAATTCCTAAAAGGCAGCAAAGACGGTGAGTTCTATCTGCTCGAGGTTGCGTGCCGTGTCGGCGGAGCATATATTGCGAATGTCTTGGAATATGCCTGCAACTTCAACCTCTGGCGAGAATGGGCAAAAATTGAAACCGAAACAGAGGAAAATCCCTACAAACTGCCGCCATTAAGGCAAGATTATGCTGGCATTGTCCTTGCACTGGCTAATACAGACTGGCCTGATACTTCAATCTATGAAGAGCCTGAAATTGTCTACCGAGTACGCAAGCGAAAGCATGTCGGCCTGATTTTCTATTCTAAGGACTCGGCTCGGCTTACAAACCTTTTGAATAAATACTCTGAAAGAATAGCAAATGATTTTCTTGCGGTTGCACCCGCAAAGGAAAGGTATGACGACTAATTAGTTTCTGCATTTTTTCTCTTCATAAATTATTTTACTTTTGACCGAGGTTTTAACTGACCTGTTTCCACCTTCTTGAAAAAATAAATAAAATGCTAGTTTGAAGTTGAAAACATATGGACGGCATGCGCAGTGAAGCAATATCTTTGCCAGAGGTTTTAGACCATGACCTTGGTCAATATTTTGCTGAGCTACGCAAATTTGAATCTACCAGCGAGCTGGAAGAGTCCGAAATTTACAGGAAAATCAAACCGGTTGTTGACAAAATTTTTACTTCAATCATTTACGAAGAATTCTCGGAAGCCGCAGACGCTGCAAACTGGTCCTTGCTTGATACATCCGGTTTTCCCGCCAATGACAAATCCAATCTTTCAGCCAGAGTCGTAGCCTGGAACCTTGAAAGAGGAGCGCAACTTGACGGGATTATATATGCTTTCAAAAACAATGCATTTCTACAAGACAGGGACATCTTTCTGCTGAGCGAGCTTGATTACGGAATGGCGCGAAGCGGCAATCGCTTCGTGGCACGCGAAATTGCCAAAGAACTAGGCCTTAATTATGCTTTTGCACCGATTTACATCGCATTACAGAAAGGAAGCGGCCTTGAAGCAGAAATTGAGGGTGAAAATACCAATTCAATACACGGCATAGCCTTGATGAGCCGTTATCATTTTAAGCGTTTATATTCCGTCGCACTTCCAAATGGAAAAGACAAAATGTCGGGCAAAGAAAAGCGCCTTGGCCATTTGCGGGCTTTGATTGCAGATATAGGCCATCCCGCCGGCGATATAAGGGCGGTCAGCGTCCATCTGGATGCTCATTGCTCGCGTGAGCATCGCCGGCTGCAAATGAAGCTAATACTGGACTTTATTGATAGGCTGCCCGATATGCCAACTATAATCGGTGGCGATTGGAATACAACGACTTTCAATTCGCAAAATTCTACGAGGGCGATTCTCGGCTACTGGCGGCGAGTTTTTATGGGACCATTCAATGTTGCCAAAAACCATTTTCCGCATCCTGATAAATATTTCGAACGCCCGCTATTTAGAATGCTTGTTGACCGCGGCTTCGAGTACGAACCTTTTAATCAGCTTGGGGTTGGAACACTTCATTATGATGTCAAAAGTATTGAGAAAAACAAAAACCTGGCTGATTGGGTACCGGCATGGTGCTTTCCTTTCATTTACTGGGCTGCAAACAGTGTAGGCGGTAAAGTTTCAGGAAGGCTAGACTGGTTTGCCGGTCGCGGTGTAAGTCTTTCCCCGAATTCTGAACCCAAAACCATACAGAACCTCACTGACGAATCAGGCAAGCCGCTTTCCGATCATGACCCGATTACTGTGGACATAATACCTGATAAACCTGTAAACTCTTAAACTAAGGTAATTATATGGAAGTATCATTTGCACAGACTTTGAGTTTCGATGCTGCCGGTTTCGAATTTGAGGCCGTCGCCAGCGAGAATGGAAACGCCACAGTAATAAAATTCTCTGTTGACGAAACGAAGGTAAGCCCTGGAGATGCCGTTGTGATAGTTTCTGAGGGCGAGGTTTTGTTTCATGGTTTGATTGGCAAGATCAGTGATGGATTTGCCTATGCATCCGATCCGAGAGGATCGCTT
>DATLZX010000169.1:0-6441 GCA_035573795.1 Pyrinomonadaceae bacterium
CCCTCAGAAAACTTGAAATGCTCTCCTCCATTAAAACAATGGAATTGCTCTCCATTGAGAGTGAAAGTGCCTCCTGCTGGTTTTCCGTCCGGCCCAGGCATTGTACCAACAATCTCAGAGTTTGGAAACACTTTCACATAAAATTCCATAGCCTCAACCGCATCATTTGCAAACATTAAAAATGGTGTAATTTTTTTCATATAGGTTCTCGCATTGTCAAAATTTAAGAAAAGAAACTGTTCTAAGTGATGCATTGGCCGGCTCTTCGCCGGCCTTCGAATCAGACAATCTATCCAGAAACTAATTGTTGCTGGAAATGAATATCGCAAAATGAACTTATATTGCCGCTGATCCTGCCGCCTGATCATTTGCAAGAATGGCATCTAGTTTTTCATAGCCTTCGTTCACTCCTTTTTCCATGCCGGATTGGATCATTGCATCTCTATCCTCTGCAGAGAAAAATACTGAATGACTTACAAGCCGCGTCCGGTTTCCTTCCAATTCTTCGAACCTCAGTTTGCCCAGGATTACATGTCCGCGTTCTGGCAGACCAGTGTATTCGAATGTTCCCACAATTCTCTCGGGAGCCGTAACCTCATGATTTACTCCAAAAAATTCGAACAACATTCCGTTACAGGTTTGGCGAAATCTGTATGAGCCGCCGTCCTGGTAATTCCATTCAACGATTTCGGTTTCAAGTCCATTTGGCCCGACCCATTTTGCGTAGATTTCCGGGTCAGTATGTGCACGGAATACGAGTTCTCGAGGGAAGTCGAACTCTCGGATTATGAACATCTCCTGCTTACCTGGTTCGGCAATAATTTCTGTTTTATTTTTTTGTGTCATTTGTTTTGCTCCTTTATTTTTTTACCTGTTTTACTTGGTTTTGAATTGGCTGCCTTTGTTTTTATTTTTCTGGAAAAATCAATTGTTTCTGCTTCAACCTTGTTCTCTGCTTCAGAAGCGTTGCCTTGAGCCTCTATTTGCATCTGTTTTAGGTATTCATCCAGACGCTCGTAGCGCTCTTCCCAAAATCTGCGATATTGCTCTACCCAATCTGCGGCCTCTTTCAAAGGCGCAGCGGCCAAATAACATGGACGCCACTGAGCCTGCCTTCCCCGTCTTATCAATCCCGCGCTCTCCAGCGTTTTCAGGTGCTTTGTAACGGCTGGCAAAGTTATTTTTAGCGGCTTGGCAAGGTCGGATACGCTTGCCTCGCCTTTGGCTAGCCGAGCGAGAATAGCCCTGCGGGTCGGATCAGCTAATGCGGAAAATGTTTTGCTTAATGTATCGGCCTGTTTTCTCATGGAAATAAAAAGAAATTCAATTTTGCAAGTTGATTCGAATTTTGATTTTTAGTTTATTCTTTAAACTTCGCTGCTGCCTGATTCATTTTCTGTCGAGGCTTTTACGCAAAATGACCTTAAATCGGCCACTTTTCCTCCTGAGAATTCGTAAATGTCACAAAACGCGTAAACAGCTTCCTGGCTGTCAGGCATTTTCATTCTCATCTTGCCAACGCAGGCCGCTGTATTTCCTTCTTCAATTATCCTGCAATCGTAGAATTGCGGCGGTGCGGAAGAACTATGCTTCTCAAGAAACTCTCTGATTTCGGATTTTCCTTGCAGTGAGCCTTCGCCTTCTATAGTCCACGAAATATCTTCAGTGCAGTTATCCAGAAACCCTTCTATATCATTTCTGGCAAAAGCGTCATTTATTTCCTGAATTGTCTGTTTTATTTTGCTTGTCATTCTATTCTCCGGGATTTTTATAATTTAGGTACTTAACCAAATAGTTAACTAACCAAATGGTAAAATACACCTTAGTCTATTTCTTGTCAACAGTAAAGTATTTTTCTTTCAAGATTACCGCCCGGGCTGGATGTTAAAAAAACTTATGAACTGTTGAAGGCTTATCCTATTTTTTGGGGCGCTCGTTTGATTTCAAGAAGCGTTTTCTGAGCCTGATTGATTTTGGTGTTATCTCGATAAGTTCATCATCTGCAATGAATTCGATGGCCCTTTCCAGTGACATTTCTCTTATGGGGACGAGCCGCATTGCTTCATCTGAAGTAGAAGCGCGCATATTTGTTAGCTTTTTCTCTTTTACGGCATTAACATCGAGATCAACAGCGCGGGCATTTTCTCCGATGATCATCCCTTCATAAACTTTTGTTCCCGGCTTGATGAAGAGCGTTCCGCGCTCTTGCAGATTGAAAAGCGCGTAGGTAGTTGCCTCGCCCATGCGGTCAGAAACCAATGATCCGGTTTGCCTTTGTTTGAGCGGTCCTTGCCATTTATCGAATCTGAGAAAAAGTGTATTCAAAAGGCCGGTTCCTTTTGTTTCCGTGAGAAACTCGCTTCTGAACCCTATCAGTCCTCTGGAGGGTATTTCATATTCCATCCGGACGCGGCCTCGGCCGTTATTTATCATTTTCACCATCTGGCCTTTGCGGCGGCCAAGAGCTTCAGTTACTACGCCGATAAATTCTTCCGGTACGTCAGTTACGACAAGTTCGATGGGTTCAAGCAGTTCGCCAGTTTCTGGTTGAATTTTAGTAACCACCTCTGGCTTTGAGACTTGAAGTTCGTATCCTTCACGGCGCATCATCTCGATAAGGATGGCCAGCTGCAGTTCTCCTCGGCCCGTAACCTTGAATTGCTCAGGTGAGTCTGTTTCTGAAACTCGTAGTGCGACGTTGCCGAGCAGCTCCCGATCGAGCCGCTCTTTGATCTGGCGTGAGGTTACATATTTGCCTTCAGTCCCAGCAAAAGGCGATGTATTTACGCCAAAAAACATCGAGATTGTAGGTTCATCTACTGCGATTGCCGGTAATGGTTTAGGATTATCGGGCGAAGTGATTGTCTCGCCGATTTGTGCATCGTCGAATCCGGCCAAAGCCACGATTTCGCCAGCCTCGGCAGTCTCCACACTCACCCTCTCGAGCCCCTCGAAGACAAATAATTCTCTGACTCTGCTTTTTTCCGTAGAGCCGTCCCTTCTAACAATCAATATTTCATCGCCCTTATTGATCTTGCCAGAGAAAATCCTGCCAACCGCAAGCCTGCCTACGAATTGATTGTATTCTATGTTTGCAACGAGTAGCTGCAGAGAGTCTTCACAGATAGCTTTTGGTGCCGGAACAGTTTTTATTATTTCCTCGAACAACGCTGTCAGGTCGGTTGCGTCGTCCTGCAGATTACTTTTTGCGATACCATCGCGGGAAACGGAGTAGAGAATAGGAAATTCGATTTGCTCCTCGGTTGCGTCTAAATCAATAAATAGATCGAAGATTTCATTTACCACTTCCTCTGGACGTGCATCCTGTCTGTCGATTTTATTGACCAGTGCGATTGCCGGAAGATTTAGTTCAAGGGCTTTGCGCAGTACAAATCTGGTCTGAGGCAGGCAGCCCTCGGCTGCATCTACCAACAGGACGATGCCGTCAACCATCTTGAGCACGCGTTCTACCTCGCCGCCAAAATCAGCATGCCCCGGCGTATCAACAATGTTGATCTTGTAATCTTTGTAACGTACAGCGGTATTTTTGGCCATTATTGTGATGCCGCGTTCGCGCTCTAGGTCCATTGAATCCATCACTCTTTCCTGCACCTGTTCGTTTTGGCGGAAAGTGCCGGACTGTTTGAGCATTGCATCTACTAGAGTTGTCTTGCCGTGGTCAACGTGAGCGATTATTGCGATGTTTCTGATGGTTTCAGCAGTGTGCATTTCTTAAGGACTAAATGTGTTTGATCAAAAAATTTTACTTTTCGCTTAGAATACGAAAACTTATATCATCTGATAAATGCCTCTTTCCCGCAAATGTTTTACAAGGCTAAAAGAACTTTTTACCTGTTTTTTTCGACACGCTGAATTTGAGGCAGCCTTGATAGATTAACAATTATAGAAATCACTTATGAATAAAATACCAATGGCTGAAAAAAATTTTATCATCCGGCCATTTTATTTATCCGGCCTTTTTATATTATTTGCATAGGCCAATCAGGAGCCTGAGGTGATCTCGTTGCTTATGTCTTAACCTTTATTGCCTGATATGCAGAATTGAAGCCGCATTGCCTGTAAACTTCGAAAAGTGCGATACCGACGCTGGTTGCAAGGTTTAGGCTTCTTACATTCGAATTCGGCATAGGAATTTTTATAGAGGAGGAAGGATTGTCCTGAATCAGGCTGCGGGGCAGGCCTCTTGTTTCAGGACCGAAAATAAGTGAACAATCAGGGTCAAACTCTGTCTCGTAAATATTCCTTTTGGCATGGGTAGAGAAATAAAAATGCTTTCGCCAGTTGTTTGCGGCAAAGAATTCTTCCAGTGAAGTATGCCTGAAGAGTCTCACCTGCGGCCAATAATCGAGCCCAGCCCTTTTTAATGCTTTATTATCCATTCTGAAACCCGTTTGGCCTACGATATGCAGCTCTGTAAAGGTTGCAGCGCATAGCCTGGCAATATTTCCAGTGTTTGGCGGAATTTCAGGTTCGTAAAGTACGACTATCGGCATTTTTTGTGATTTTGTGATGAATTTTTCAAGAAATTTTGCATCTTTTAATGATTTTTATTCATCAATCTTTGTGTGTTTGTTAAAGAGCTTTTAAGCTCTCAGCCTGCATTGTGCTAGAATTTCAGATTCTTAGCTCGATAATAACAAAATTTACAATGATAAAAAGATATCAGCGATTTGCAACAATTTTTACCATATTGCTTGCTTTTTTATACATCTGCCAAACCGGTTTAACTTCAGCTTTTGCACAATCTGCAAGCCCCACACCAGAGCAAATCAATAAATCCGAATCTCAACCCAAGCAGCCGAAGCCGGCTGATTCAGAAAAGAAAAAAGATCAGCCCTCAAAAGATCAGCCCTCACAGGAATTTACAGCCGAGCAACTCGCTGAAAGCGTAATACTGATCTATGGCTATCCTGTCGGAAGGCAGATACTGGATCAGGTGCGCAAGACTACGGCCGAGCGCGGCCAATCAAAAATCACGAATCCCGATGGCACTGTCAGCAACGTTAACTATTCCAGGTGGATCATCCGCGGTGCTGACACAGCCAAGGACAAAATCCGCCTTGATCAGGAGTTCCCAAGCACTAGATATTCATTGATTCAAAATAATGGTAAAACCAAAATGATCATTGGCGATTATCAGTACGATCCACGAGAAGACGTTGCCAGAGCTTTTCATGACCAGATATATCATAGCCTTGATGCATTGCTCAGGTATAAAGAAGACGGCAGTACGCTTTCGCTAGCCGGGAAGGATAAAATACTCGGTGTGGAGTTCTATTTACTGGATGTAAAGAATAAAGAGGGCGAAACGACCAGGTTTTATGTCAGTGTCAAGCGTTTTCGGGTAATGATGCTCAGCTATGAATCCGGAGGCAAGAAGTACACAAGGAAATTTTACGATTACAATTATGCTCAAGGTACCCTGGTTCCGTTCAGAACCGTACTTTATGAAGGCGACAAGGTTATAGAAGAGAGCGAGATTGGCACCATTACTTTTGGTCAAGATGTTGACGAAGGGCTGTTTCCCGCTATCGGCTGATTAACATAAACCAGGCTAACCCATAAAGTCAGATTTTTTCCCCGAAACTTTTTATACAGGCTTTCTTTTCTTAGCCAAAAACAAAAAAGCTTTTAAAAACCCTGAAAAAAGATTTTGAAACTTTTTTCCGTGCCGGGCGTGTCTTTCACAGGAAAGTAGTTCTCTCCATTATTCTAATTTTTTCGGAGGAAACATCTATGCGCCCGATATTCAAAATCAAGGCATTGTTATTTTTATGCCTTGCAACTTTTGCCTTTAACTTTGCTGCCTACGGCCAGCAGGGCAAAAATCTATATTCCGTTTCGCTTTATCTTTTGACCAACTCTGCAGGCAGGCCACTTAATGACACTCTTTCATCAATAAAAAAGAATATTACAGCAGAATATGGCGTTTCAGATTTACGCCAGTTGGCAGCCTTTCATTGCAAAATTGCTGAGGGCGGCTCCTGTGATGGCAGGATAGCGGCTTTTGTTAAAGAAGGTGAGCCGGCTTCTGTCATTGATTGGCGGTTTAGGCTTCCTCAGGATCTTTCAGCGCAGGCCGGTGAAAAGTTCCTTTCAGGTGATGATATCTTTTTCAACTTCAGAACCCCTTTGAGGATATTCCCCGCAACGATCAATGCAGCAGGGCAAAGAGATGAGCGCTATTCGTTTGAGCAGCTCTATATACAATCCAAAAGGACTGCAATCAATTTCGATGGACCGATTCTTGTCGGCGTATCACCATTTGTGCCAACGGATGGCTTTGTTTTTGTAATTCTTAATATCAAGAGGCTTTGAAAAAACTCTCCTCAATAAATTTAATGATAGTAAATTCAACGATGATGCCGTAAAGACTGAGATAGACTGCAATAAACCGCTGCAGCCGTACAACTAACCTTG
>DATLZX010000170.1:0-4305 GCA_035573795.1 Pyrinomonadaceae bacterium
TAAAGGCAATAAGGAAATTACCGCCGATGCATTTATTGCAGCCGATGGAGCGGGGTCGCAAATCAGAAGATCACTGCTACTTGGCGGCGTAGAAAGATTCGACTATATGCAAAGCTGGCTGGCGCATGGCTACAAGGAACTGACGATTCCACCTCGCAATGGCGATTTTGCGCTTGAGCCAAACGCCCTACATATCTGGCCGAGGCACTCTTATATGATGATCGCCTTGCCTAATCTTGACCGAAGCTTTACCTGTACATTGTTCCTTTCACATTCGAAATCAGGGCAAACTCCTGGTTTTGACCAATTTCATAGTGCTGAGAGTGTAAAAGATTTTTTCAAGGCAGAATTCGAAGATGCTTTTGATTTAATGCCCGGCCTAGTCGAGGATTTTTTCAATCATCCGACAGGTAATTTAGGTACGGTCCGGTGCTCTCCCTGGCACGTGGAAGACAGGCTTTTACTGATAGGAGATGCGGCGCATGCGATTGTCCCATTTTACGGACAGGGGATGAATTGCGCTTTTGAAGACGTCAGAATACTAGATGAAATGATTGAGCAGCATGAAGGAGACTGGCAGCAGCTTTTTCAAAAATTTGAAAGCGAGCGAAAGCCGAATACCGATGCGATAGCCGAGCTTGCCGAAGAGAATTTTTATGAAATGCGGGATGCGACGGCAGACCCTGTTTTCATCCGCAAGAGAGAACTTGAGACGAAATTAGAAAGCCTATATCAGGATTTTTACTCTAAGTATTCAATGGTTACATTCCGCGATGACCTGCCATATCATGTTGCTAAAGTCCTCGGCAATGAACAAGACAGGCTGCTGACCGAGATTGCAGCCAGCTGCGAAGACATCGGCCAGCTTGACCTTGAAGAAGTTATATCAAAGATCAGGCAATTTTATGATAAAGCGGCTGCGCTCAAATAAACCATTTTTGATTAACTTGAAGCAGCATTATTGTACAAAGAGTTACAAAAATTGAATTTAGCAAAAGCAGTTTATGAGAAGCAGCCGCTTCTGACGCATCAGGAGATTACTCTGCGAGCATTAACTTACTGCCTTGAATGCGCCTGGCTGGTACGTGCCAGCCTCGCTTCTGAAAGCTATGCTTATCCTATTCCAGCCATTGATTGCGACCACTGCCAAAGTCAGGTCGACCAATTCCTTCTCGCTGAAGGTTTGCCGGGCTTTTTCGAATATTTCTTGAGGAATGTGCCCATTGCTGATGTTTGTTACTGCTTCTGCCCATTCCAAAGCAGATCGCTCCCGCTCGCTGTAAAGAGAAGTTTCGCGCCATGCATTCAGAAGGTAAATACGCTGCTCAGTCTCGCCGGCTGCTCTTAAATCCTTGGAATGCATATCCAGGCAGAAAGCGCACCCATTTATTTGAGAAACCCGCATTTTAACTAAATGCAGCAGGTTCGGCTCGATGGAACTTGTCGAAAGGTATTTTTCCAGTTCCCTCATTGCTTGCATTGCACCTAGAGCATTTTCAATATTTTCGATACGATTGATTTTAAGGCCATTCATAATTTTCAAGTAAAACCTCCGTTTCATACTTTCCTAAACTCGCCTTTAGGGCAAGTTTAAAACTTTCAGTGAAGTTCAAAACAAAGACGCAGAGAGTGATAGAAATGTGACAGGCCGGGCCAGGTTTTGCTTAATTGAAACAAGAGATTGATTCAGGATAGGCCAATAAGCTGCGGCAACCATTCAATCCGACGATTGAAAGGCAGATTCATTTTCCGCATTTACAAAAGAGGATAATTTCAATGGGTTCATGATCCGAAAAAGATGCGTGATTTTACCGTCTTCGATAACGAAGTCGGTAACGGCAAAAGGTTTGCCTTGTAAGAATTCTACCAGGCAGGTTCTTCCATTTATTGCCAGAAACTGTGCGGAAATCAGGTCGGCGTATTTCGAGCCGCTCAAAGCGAATAGACGCGCAATACGCCTGCTGCCATAAACCGTTCGTCTTGCAGCAGTGACGATTCCACCGCCATCAGAAGTAAGTGAAATATCTTCGGCGAATATTTCCAAAAGCTCCTCAAGGTTTCCTGCTCGGCTGGCTTCGGCAAATTTTTTTATCAGGGATGTTCTGGCTTGCTCGTTTACATCGAATCTTGGTCGGTCAGTCCTAACCCTTCGTCTGGCCCTTGATGCAATCTGCCTGACAGCGACCTCGCTTTTCCCTACGGCCTTTGCTATGTCGCTATGTTTTAGTTCGAAAACATCGCTCAGAAGAAAAACAGCACGTTCGAGCGGCGATAACCTTTCCAACATTGCCAGAAATGCAATCGAAAGGCTCGATGCGAGCTCAGCCTGCTCTTCAGCAGACTTAGCCGGTCTGATTACCAGCGGCTCGGCAAGCCATGGCCCGATGTATCCCGCCCTTTCTCTTGAGAGTTTTCTGAGTTTATCCAGGGCTAATCGCGTTACTACTGTAACCAGCCAGGCTTCTGGCGATTCGATCTCGGATTGATCGGCTTGGTGCCATTTTATGTAGGCCTCCTGGAGTACTTCTTCGCTGTCTTCACGGGTTCCGGTCATCCGATAGGCCAGACCGAATAGACGGCCGCGATGGCGGTTGAAAATTTCAAGAGCTTTTTCATTATTGTACCTGTTGCCGGATGACATCATTTTTTGATTCCAATTTTTCTGGCTCTACGCCGGTTGCACTCTGTTTTTATAGACGCTGTGATTGTATTATTGTGACAGATTCTTGATAAATATTTATTTCAAGTTACAAAAAAAAATTGAATTTTGGCCTTATATTGTTACAGATTCTGAGTGAGTTCTAATTTGAAACAAATTGTCTTAATTAACTGTTTAACCACAAGTTGAGCATGAATTCTGAAAAAGACTCAATAGAGCAAAGCGACGAAGTTGAAAACAGCCCTTTTGTTGGCCAATTCTTTCGGCCGGTTGATCTGTCTATCCCGCTGAAATTCAATGGCGTCCAGCCAAACGTCTTTGGTGTAGGGCCGGCAAGCTCTGAGCCTGTAAAAAGCGGAGCACTTATCGGAGATACGAGAAGCGGCGGAAGCTGCAATTTCGAACGCTATACCTTGATACCACATTGCAATGGCACTCATACAGAGTGTATCGGCCATATTTTGAATGACAGGTTTGCGATAAATGAATTGCTTGAGGATGTTTTGGTAAATGCTTTATTGATCTCGGTAAAGCCGGAGCCGGCCAGTAATGTTTCTGAAAGGTATTCTCTAGAGTATCAACCCTTTGACAAAGTAATCGCCTCAAAACAGGTCGAAAGTGCACTGGTTCAAGCCGGTATTTCTGCCGACGATAAAATTACTGCCTTGATAATAAGGACCCTTCCCAATGACGACGTGAAACTCTCAGCCAGATACGGATCAGATTTTGAAAAAGGAGAGATTTTTCCGCCTTTCTTCACCATTGAAGCAATGCGATTGATTACCTCTGTCGGTTTCAGGCATTTACTATGCGACCTGCCGTCAATTGACCGCCTGAACGATAATGGAAAATTGGCGAATCATCGAATATTTTGGAATGTTCCGAGCGGTAGTTTCGATGCTATTGCTGAAAGCAGAATGAATTCGACGATAACCGAGCTTATATACGTTCCAAATTATGTCCCGGATGGCAAATATCTGCTCAATCTGCAGATTGCGCCTTTTAGCTCTGATTGCTCCCCGGCGCGGCCCATGCTGCTTTCTAAACTGGATTAAAAAAATCGAAAATCCTTTTTTGAAAAATTTTGGCATTTTTCGGCTGTTGAAGATCTGAAACGATCTCAGGCTGCAGCAAATATCAGTCCTAAGACTTCGTTATTTCAGCTCTTCCTCTAAGGCTGTCTTCAGTTCGGGATATTTGAAAACAAAGCCGCTGTCGGCCAGCCTTTTCGGGATTACCCTGGTTGAATCTAAAAGAAGTGCATCTCCCATTTCGCCCATCAGCATATGAACTGCAAATTCAGGTAATGGCAAAATAGTCGGACGATAGAGAACCTTGCCGAGTGTTTCGGTAAATTCCGCATTTGTTACTGGGTTTGGTGCAGTAACATTTATTGCGCCGCGAACCTGTTCATTTTTGATCGCAAAATCAATTATCCGTACAACGTCTTTTATGCTTATCCAGCTCATCCATTGCTTACCGGAGCCGATTGCGCCTCCCAAACCAAATTTGAATGGCAGAATCATCGTTGCCAACGCCCCGCCCTCTTTTGAAAGGACAATTCCATTACGTAAAAGAACTGTTCTGACACCAAGATCTTCCGCACGCCTGGACTCTGCCTCCCATTCACGGCAAACCTCAGATAA
>DATLZX010000171.1:0-2092 GCA_035573795.1 Pyrinomonadaceae bacterium
ATGTTTATTGGCTATTGTAATTGTTTTCTGTAAACTTCATTTCCGCCGACAAAAGTCGCGATGCAGTCCGACCCTCTGGTAGAAAATGCCAGAGCGGCCTCTATATCGCCCAATGGGGTTTGATGAAGTCCGTCTAATCCAAAAACTGCAAGATCGGCCAGCTTACCCTCTTCAATCGAACCCACAGAATCCGAAAGCCCTAGTGCTTCGGCTCCACCAAGTGTTGCCAGTCTTAGGATTTCTTTCGGCGATACAACCCCTGCCGATGAATTACGGCTTCGGGCAAGCAGGGCAGCAAAACGCGCTTCGTCCAAAACATCGCAGAAATTATTACTTGCGGCCGAATCCGTACCGATCCCGATTGCTATAGATTCTTCCATCATCTCGCTTAAAGGCGCTGCACCATGTCCGAACTTTGCATTTGATTTTGGGCAATGCGCGATCGTAGCTCCATATTGCGAGATGGTCTGCAATTCCTCTCTCTCAAGGTCAACGCAGTGTATCAACAATGGCTTTGCCGCCAAAACGCCCAATCTTTCAAGATACCTTACGGCCGAGAGCCCCGGCGGATGCCACTCAACGCCAAACTTTTCGAATACCTCCATAAAAAAGCCCCTGCCGTGCTTGAGAAGCTCATTTTCACTTCTGCCTTCTGCCGTGTGTATGGCAAGCTTTATGCGGTTAAGGATCGCATAGCCGGCAATTAGTTCAAACAGTCTGGAGCTTACTGTATACGGCGTATGCGGCGAAATGCCGAAATTGACTTTGTCGCCAAAATCCCTGGCATAATTTTCGAATTTTTCAGCCAAGGTGCGAAAATCATCATCGGCCGTACGGTTATCCGGAGAAAACTCTGTTTCTTGGAAAACGATCGCCCTGAGGCCGCTTGCTTCTATCGCCTTCGCTGCCGCATTGCCAAATCTGGCAACATCACCCAGCAGCGTAACTCCAAAAGAGGCCGCCTCTCTTGCTCCCAGAAGTGCTGATTCAATCAGCTCATCTTCAGTCATTCCGGCTCGCAAGGTGTTGAGCGTTATCAGCCAGGTCCGAAAATCACCGTCAAACGAATCTAACCGGTTGCGAAGGGCAGTCAACTCCAGGTGCGAATGAGCGTTCACAAGGCCGGGCAAAATAGCTGCATTTTGGAAATTGCAGACCTCGGCCCTTGACTCGGCATCCGGAACAACTTTTGCTAATTCGCTCTGCGGGCCTGCCCAAACGATCCTGCCTGATTCAATTACCACTGCGCCGGATTCTATCGGCGGGGATTTGATTGGTAAAACCCATTTGGCGGTCAATATTTTCATTTTTCGATCTCAGGCGCTTTTTAATCTTTGCTGCTTTTTTATCTTTGTTGCTTTTTTATCTCTGCTGCTTTTCTATCTTTGTTGCCTTTTAATCTTTGTTTCCTTTTAATCTGTGGCTCTTAATCTGTGGCTCTTTTTTTTGGCTCGGCCGCTTTTCAGTGAATAAAAAACTTTTTTCCAAACGCAAAAACTTTTTCCGACTGCTCATGACAAATGCTGCATAGCCGATATTGCTCAAAGCTGACTCCCGCTTGGATTGATTTTTCAGGCCTGCAATAAAATCAAAAAGGATTCCACTAAAATCGGCACCATAAATAAAATTCAACACCATAAAAGCAAAGCCTCATTTTTTTGCTGATTTTCTGTACCTTGCCAGGATTGAAAGCACGTATTCACGGGTTGATGGAATGGCAATTCGCTCGACGAATGCCGCCTCGCTGAGTGTGCCAAGGCTGGCCTCCCTTGACCATTCCTCTACCCGGCTGGCACCTGCATTGTAGGCTGCAAGTGTCATTGCTGTTTCAGCCGGATAGCCGCGATAACGCTCACGGAGTTTTTCATAATACCAACATCCGACACGCAAATTGTTCTCCGGATCAGAGAGAAACTCATAAACATTGTTATTCACCTGCCGCTCGATTTCCGTAAGGCCGGTTTCCTGCGCCCATTCTTTTGCCACCAATGGTGTTACCTGCATCAGCCCCACTTCGTCCGCTTCGCCACGCGCTCCGGATCGAAAAAAGCTTTCCTCATATATCAGGCTCCAGACAAGCTGCTCATCTATA
>DATLZX010000172.1:0-4284 GCA_035573795.1 Pyrinomonadaceae bacterium
CCAGCATCATAGGGTATATCGGAAAATTCGGCCTCGACGTTAGGCTTTTTGGATCCGCCGGTGCCGTCGTTTTCCGGATCATCGTCTTTGGAAAGAGGATCGCCGCCCTGGATAACCGATTGGTTTATACGATGAAAAGTAGTACCGTCATAAAATCCTTCGCGGGCAAGTTCCTTGAACCTGGCCACCATTTTGGGTGCGATATTCGAATAAAGCTCGATTTTAATGGTGCCAAAGGCTGCCTGATTTTCCATCTCTATTACAGCAATTTCAGGGTCAGCAACGGGTTTGACACCGCTTTTGACCGAGGCAGCAGTGTTTTTGTTTTGCGATGTGCTGCTGCACCCGGAGATGAATAAAGCCAAAAAGCAAAGCAGCAAAATAAAAGATTTAACTTTGATCATAAATTAATTGTTTGCAGTAATTAACCATTGGCAGAATTTTTCAGTTCGTCACTGTCCAGAAATATAGTAACCGGCCCGTCATTGCAAAGGCTGACTTTCATCATTGCCCCGAATTTTCCTGTTTCGACCTCGACCCCAAGGCCTCGCAGGGACTTGACGAAAGATAAATAGATTTTTTCAGCAACTTCGGGCCGAGCAGCTTTGATGAATGAAGGGCGCCGCCCACGACGGCAATCCGCGTAAAGCGTAAACTGTGAAACAGCAAGTATTTTGCCGTTTACATCCCTTAAACTGAGGTTCATATTCTCATTTTCGTCACTGAAAATTCTCAGGTTGACGCATTTTTCGGCCAACTGAAATGCAATCCGATCGTCATCATCTTGAGTAATGCCTACCAGTATCAGTAGGCCTTTATCAATTTCAGCGATTCTTACGCCTTCAACGTCAACTGCAGCAAATGTAACCCTTTGTATAACTAATCGCATTAAGATTCTAATTCTTCAATAAATACTCTGTTCATTATTACAGCCTCGAGAGGTTTGTCGCGCGAATCGCGCGGAGTATTTGCGATTGCGTCAACCACAGAATGTCCCTCTAGCAGGCGGCCAAATTTCGTATATTTTGGCGGCAATGGATAATCAACATGCATTATAAAAAATTGCGAGCCGTTCGTATTCGGGCCCGCGTTTGCCATTGCGACGGTCCCTTTTTCATAAACTCCGGCATAGAGCTCAGAATCACGGTCAATCTCATCTTCGAAAGTACCGCCCCAAGCCGATTCCCCTCCATAGCCTTCACCCAAAGGGTCGCCGCCCTGAATCATGAAATTCGGGATTACTCTATGAAAAATAACCCCATCATAATAACCCCGGCCTGCCAATAGGCAGAAATTCTGGGTTGTTTTGGGCGCTGCATCTTCCAGCAGCTCGAATTTTATTACGCCTTTATTTGTTTCTATGACTGCAACTTTTTTTATCACTATTTTATTTCTCCAAAATTTAATAATTTTTCAACCGCACGCGCAACGCCATCCTGACTGTTGCTCGAAGTTTTATAAAAATCTGTTCTTGCGAGCAGTTCCGGGTCAGCATTAGCCATCACAAATGGAAATTTAGCGAATTCCAGCATTGCCAGATCATTGAAATTATCACCGATAGCTGCTATCTCTTCACGTCCAATGCCTAAATGCTCAGATAGGCTTGCTAGGGATGCTCCTTTCGAAACCCCGAATGGCAAAACGTCAATCAATGTAAAATCAAGCTGACGATAAACTGTAGGCAAAATAGCAACCTGGCTCCCAAGATTAGTTTGCAGTCTAAGCATCAAATCCTGCATTGATTGGCAATCGCCTGAATATGAAATGTGGATCACCGTATGAGAAGAAATCACGCTTTCTATCTCGGGCAGGTGTATGACGGACTGCTCGGCTGCTTCGCCATGATATCCTCTGGCCCAATCCAGGTAGCGGCCAAGCGCAGTATTTTTTTCTGAAATAGTCTCATAAAACAATGTTCCTTGGCCGAAAGGATCGCAGCTTATCAGGGCATCACCTTTGGTGTTTTTGCCAAGCTCCAGAATTATTTTTACAGTCTCAGCTGGAATCGTTTTTAAAAAAAGCGTTTCATTACTGCTCAAACTGCGGACCAATGCTCCATTATGAGTAATCAAAAAACAATCAAAGCCAAGTGAATTTGCAACAGGCAAAGCATCTCTTAAACGCCTGCCGGTAGCAATGCAAATTTTTACACCGCATCTAACAGCATGCTCTAAAACAGACCTGTTGCGGTCGGAGACTGAGCCGTTGCCATTGAGCAAAGTTCCGTCTATGTCTATGGCAAGAAGTTTAATCATTCCCTACAAGCGCAAATTTAATCATCCAGGGCATTCAGATCAATTCATATCTATATAAGAATGAATGAATTTTTAAGGCAAATATTGAGCGGTTAAAAAATGTCAGATGCTTGAAAATTGACAAATACTTAATGCTTTTTTTGGCTAATCATTGGTTTTTCTTATTTTCTCTCTGCTTTTCAAGCCAAGGCTGATATTTTGCCTTACCTTTCTCGAAATCGCCGGCATTGCTGTAAAACCAATGCGAGCCATCATTTGCCTCAACATTTCTGACAAAATACAAATAATCAGTCGTTGCCGGGTTTAACGCTGCCTCGATTGATGCAACTGAAGGTGATGCAATCGGACCGGGCGGAAGGCCGTTATGCCGCCTCGTGTTATAGGGAGAGTCATCCTCGAGATCGCTCTTGTTTATGGTGCCATCCCACCTGCCTTCCATTTTTGCCACATAGACGGCCGTTTGGTCTATCCCCAAAGGAATGCCTCGGGACAATCGGTTATAGATTACAGATGCAATCAGCGGCCTTTCTCTTTCAACGGCGGATTCTGTCTCGAGCAAAGAAGCGATAGTGATGATTTTATGTGGCGAAAGGCTCATTGATGCTGCTTTTTGGGTAAATTCCGGTTTCCAAATTTTGCGGAATTGTTCGACCATCATTTTTATTACTTCCTCAGCAGAGGCTCCTACGGGGACATCGTACGTCGCAGGGTACAGGTAGCCTTCAAGATTCGGAGCCTCCGGAGCAATATCACTGATCAATGAAACGTTATCCATTGACTTTAAGATTTCTGCTTCGCTGACAGCGGGCTCGAGCTCAAGTTTTTCAGACATCCTACGGGCTATATCAAAACGAGTAGAACCCTCAGGCACGGTAAATTTGATGCTCCTGACGGATCCTTGTTCGAGCATTGACAGGACTGCATAAGGTGAAATTGGGGACGGGAATTTATACTCACCTGCCTTAAGTCTTGAGCCCTCGCCGAAAATTCTTATGTAAGCAAGTAAAAGCGTTGATGACGAAACTATATCCTCACTTTCTAACTTACGAGCGATGGCTGCCGGCGGCATTCCGCTCTCGATTTTTATATATTCCTCTGATTTATCGTGGTATTTAGGTGTATTCATAAAGTTGTTCAGGAAAAAGTAGCCGCCTGCTGCCAAAATCAGAGGAAATATGATTAAAGATATCAGGATTGAAACAACGTTTCTGCTCACGGACTTTAGTCTAGCAATATGGCGAATTGGTATCAATCACACAGAGAAGTAAAAAGTGCCTTAAATTTCCGCTTTTACTGCAAAAAGCCCCAATTCCAGACTTGCAAATTTTATAAAAACCATTAATATTTGCTCAGCCTGTAGTAAACAATACAAACTTTTTTTGCTTAGAGAGGGAAAGTGAAGACCGGACTATCCTTTACAGTGTTGGTGTGTCTTTTATCATTGTGTGCTTATTCTCAGATTTTGCTGGAAGATGATTTTTCTAGCAACACTTCAGACAGTTGGACGACAAGCGGGACGCTCGGAACAATTTTCAATGTAAGCCGCTCGGGAAACGATTGGGGAGCTAGAAGAGCATTAATCGGACGCCTTGAACTGACAAACGATACCTCCGCTTCGGTGCCAAATGTTAATGGTTGGGTATTTGTTAATGCTCCGGTCAGTGCTCTGGGCAGTAATTTCAACCCGATACTTAATCAGAATGCGAAGAAAATAGAATGGGTACTCAATTTGCAGCAGATAAGAACAGACCCTGCAGGAGTTGGCTCGACCTCAAGTTATGGAGTTGCGTTCGTCCTCTGCTCAACTACAAACACAATCCTAGACAATGCCTCCGCCAAAGGCTATGCGATTGTTTTAGGTGAGACGGGGTCTCTTGATCCAATCAGGCTTGTCACGTTTTCTGGCGGATTAAATGGCATGTTATCGCCAATCATTATATCCCACACGGATGGGCTTTCTGATTTTGGTAATGAGTACCTTAGCCTAAAGGTTGTCTATGATCCGGTAAATTCCAACTGGACGTTGTTT
>DATLZX010000173.1:0-6420 GCA_035573795.1 Pyrinomonadaceae bacterium
AGCATTCAATGACGAAGACCGCATCGTACTGTTTATCTAGCTTTTTGATATCCCTGATTTTATCGGCACCCGAAAGCCGTCTGTAAGCGGAAGGAATATCGCCATTGACTATTACTTCTGCATCCTTTCCAAGCGAGATTAAAAGCCAGTATAAACCCAGAGACGATCCGATGCCGTCACCATCCGGTTTTACGTGGGTTGTGATCCCAAAAATGCTCTTATTTTCAATTAATTCAACAACTTGACTTAACACTTTTTCAAAAAATAGCTGTCACTTTCCGATAGGAAACAAATTATTTAGAACCTTTTTCCTCTAAACCACACAAATCAAATAACTATACGCAGAATCAACAGCTTACAATCAATGCAAAACTAAAAAATCAAATGAAACCTGCAATTAAACCCAACTTGCGGCTATTCAAGGCTGTTTTTTCCGAACCGTCCGCAAAAGAAGCTCGGCATTAAAAAGCCTGCCTACAATTCTTTTTCTTTTTCATTACCGATCAAATCCAGGAGATTTTCGATTCTCGATGCCCTTTCCTCCACCTTATCCAAAGCGAAATGAAGCATGGGAACATGCCGCAGGCTCATGTTCATGGCAACCTGCCTTCGTACAAAAGAGGCAGCTCCCTGCAATGCCCTTAAAGCTGAGGAGGTTTCCCTCTCGTCGCCCTCAACAAGCACAAAAACTTTGGCATCTCTCAGATCATCAGAAACCCTTACATAGGTTACTGTTACGGAACTAAGCCGAGGATCATTCAGTTCATATCCGACTACCTCGCTTATTTCCTCTCGCAGGGCTTCGGCCAATCTTTCAGGACGTCGTAACATCACAATGCGGTTGCAGCGACTTTTTCGATCGTATAGCACTCGATCTCATCGCCGACTTTGATATCGTTATAATTATGCAGGCCAATACCGCATTCATACCCCTGCCTTACCTCGTTTACGTCATCTTTGAACCGCCTCAACGAAGCGATGTCACCGCTCCAGATGACCCTTCCATCACGGATTAAACGTGCCTTTGCCTGCCGCTTGAAAATTCCGTCTGAAACCTTGCAGCCTGCGATCGTCCCGACTTTCGAGAATCTGAAGGTCTCCTGCACGACTGCCCGTCCAAGCGTGAACTCTTTTTCTTCGGCATCCAGCATCCCGATCATCGCCAGTTTAATCTCTTCTTCCAGCTTGTAGATGATTTCGTGGAGCCTGATATCAACGCCAGAGCGCTTTGCCAATTCCGATACACTGTGCTGCGGCCGCACATTGAACCCTACGATGGTAACCGCAGTCATAGCACTGCCGGCCAAAGTAGCTGAGGCAAGCAGTACATCCGATTCGGTTATAGCTCCCACCCCGGCTCTTATTACGCGAACCTTCACTTTTTCGGTTGAGAGTTTTTCCAAAGTGTTTTTTACAACTTCTACCGTACCCTGAACGTCGGCTTTCAAAACAACAAGCAATTCTTTGATTTCTTCTTTTCCGAGGGCCTCGATTCCGCGCGAAGACTTCTTGCTATTGTCAATCTGCCTTTCAAGCGCCCGACGTTTTTCGGCTATTTCCTGCGCTCGCGAGATATCGCTTACCACCTGCAGCCTGTCGCCGGCCTCAGGAATTCCCTCGATTCCCAAAACTTCGACGGGAGTTGCCGGCCCGGCTTCGGTTACCTTTTCACCTCGATCAGAAAACATTGCTTTAACCTTGCCCCAGCAGCTAGCCAGAATGAAAGGATCGCCGATGCGCAATGTTCCTTGCTGAACCAACACTGTAGCAACGCTTCCCCGACCTCGATCGAGTTTTGCCTCAAGCACAACGCCGGACGCACGCCTTGTCGGGCTTGCCCTAAGCTCCAGAATATCTGCCTGCAACAGTACGGTTTCTAGCAGTGTATCCAGATTCTGCCCGGTTTTTGCCGAGACCGGAACCATCTCGACATTTCCGCCCCAGTCAACCGGAGTCAGCCCGAGTGCGGCCAGTTCCTGTTTGACTTTTTCGGGATTGGCGTCAGGTTTATCAATTTTGTTAATGGCAACGATTACCGGAACACCGCTCGCCCTTGCGTGTTCGATCGCCTCTTGAGTCTGAGGCATAACTCCGTCATCTGCTGCCACGACCAGTATGATGATGTCCGTTACCATCGCACCTCTGGCACGCATTGCGGTAAATGCCTCATGGCCAGGAGTATCAATGAAGACTATTCTTCTTTGCTCTCCGCCCGCTTCAGTAGCAGGAAGATAGACACTATATGCGCCGATATGCTGTGTAATACCACCGGCTTCGCCGGCAGCGACATTTGTTTTTCTGATGGCATCGAGCAATGAGGTCTTTCCGTGGTCAACGTGCCCCATCACGGTTACGATCGGCGGCCTTGGCAGCTCGATATCATCAGCATCAGCTGCCAGTATCTCTTCAAACTCCTGTTCGACCTCTATCTCTTCAAAAGGAACGAAAGTTACGTCGAAGTTGAATTCACTGCCGAGTTCGATAGCGACCTTTTCAGGGATGGCATCATTGATTGCGATGTGAATCCGTCGTTTCATCAAAAGCGCTACTATATCTCTTGGAACAACTTTCAAAGCTTCGGCAAACTCACGAACAGAGGCACCAACCGGCAGCCTGATCGAACGATGAGCTCCGGTATCGGTTTTTTCAAGCTGCTCCTTGATTCTTTCTTCAATGGTGCGGACGACCGGAGCTTCAAAATCCTTCTCCATCCGGCCATCGAATTTATCGCCTCGCCTTCCCCTTGGCCGGCCAAGTTTTTTCCTGCTATCTGCCGGCGGAGTATAAACCGTCTTGGGTGAAGATTTCTCGCCGGGAGTGCCCAGAAATTCTGCCTGTGTAACCTGATCCGACTTGCGGCCTGTTCCGACAAGGTTTCCGGTTCGGGTTGTTTCGGGTTTTGTTAGAATCTCTCCTGGCTTGATTCCGCGTAAAATTGCCCCTTCTTTGGGACGCAGTATCTTGATTTTTTTCGTATCTGAAGGCTGCTCTTCGGCGGCGGCTGGCTCCTTGATTTCCTCCGGTTGAGGCTCCGGTTCAGGGGTTTCAAGGCTCACTTCAGGTGCGGCTTCAACTGCCTTTTTCTTGAGGATTTTCCTCACCTCGCCGACTTTGATAGTGGTTGTCGGCGTTTCGCTTTCTGTGGGTTTCTGCTCTTCAGCTTTGACCGCTGGTTCGGATTTAGCTTCTTTTTTGGCAGATGCTTTAGTGGCAGCTTTAGCCGCAGGCTCCGCTTCGGCAACCGGCTGCGTAGCCTCGCTGACTGCTGTTGGCTGCTCGGCAATTTCGGCCGGCTTTTCTTTCTTGACAGCCTTTACTACCTTGATCGCACGCTTTGGAGCTGTTTCGGTTTTAGGGAAGTATTTTTGCCTTACGCGATCGGCCAGCTCTTGTGTAACCGAATTTGACGGCACGCTGACGTCTGCCCCCTCTCGGCGCAGATCCTCTATCACTCTTTTTGCATCCTGTTTTAATTCACGCGCCAGGTCGTAAATCCGGATTTTTTTTACAACTGCCATATTCAAAAAATATTATCTTTTTCTACGTTTCAATTATCACGCATTATCCGCATCCCGAAAAAAGCAGAGATGTTTTTGCTTTTTTCAATCAGCGGGCATTAAGACTATTAAGCCTGTGCCTCCTCTTTGCTTGATTCTTGCTGTGAATCATCGCTGCCGCTCTGATCGGCAGCTTCAGTACTGCCCTCCTCACTATCAATAGGTTCATCAGTAGTTTCTTCCGGTTGTTCAACTGACTCAGAAGCAGAATTTTCCTTCGAATCCAGGTAATTCGGCTCGGCCTCTTCATCCCTTTCGGCTTCGTCCCCTTCTGCCGATTCCTCAAACTCAAAGCCGTTTGAATCCTCGGTAGAACCCTCATTCAAATCCTCATCAGAGGGCTTCTTTTCCTGTCCGGTTGGCTTATTTTCAAGCTCCTCTGTTTGATTTTCAGACTCTGTAGATTCCCCCTCGGGCCCTGTAGCCGTAGCCTCATCTTCTAGGCTTGCGCCTCCCGTATTTCGTGCTTCTATTATGGACTGGGCGGATTTCAGGATCTTGTCTGCCTCGTCATAAGTAAGATCGAGGTAATCAACCAAATTATCTATGGAGAGGTTGGCTAATTTTTCAACATCATCTATCCCCTTTTCGGCTAATATTTCGGCCTGGTTGGGTTTTACGCCCTCGATAGCTGTAAGCGGCACTACCTCGCCCTGTGCCATCATTCTTCCCATTTGCAGGGCAATCTCTTTCTTGAGGACCTCTTCGCTGATAATATCTATGTCCCAGCCGACCAGCTTCGTTGCTAGGCGTACATTTTGGCCGCCTTTGCCGATTGCCAGGCTCAATTGGTCCTCGCTAACGATAACAGTCATCTTCCGTTTATCAATGTCCGTTATACGCACCTGCGAAACCTTTGCCGGTGATAGCGCGTTTGCCGCAAAAACGCTGGGCTCATCGCTCCATTCGATAATGTCTATCTTTTCACCTCTTAATTCCTTGATGATTGACTGCACTCGCGAACCTTTCATCCCGACGCAGGCTCCTACAGGATCAACGTCTTTTTCGTTCGAGGCAACGGCGATTTTTGCCCTTCCGCCCGCATCACGGACTGCTGATTTAATTACTACCGTGCCATCGTAAATTTCGGGAACTTCCATTTCGAAAAGCCGCTTGAGCAGCTCAGGCGACGAGCGGGAAAGCTTTATCTGCTGTCCTTTCGGGTCTTCGGTAACGTCAATTATTACAGCCCGAATCCGTTCGCCTTGGCTCCAGCTTTCACCACGAGCCTGCTCGCGTTTTGGTAAAACAGCCTCGATGTTATTCTGCAACTCAACTATGATGTCACCGCGTTCAAACCGTTTTACAATACCATTGACGAGCTGACCCCTCTGGTCATAATATTCCTCATATATTTTTTTGCGGACGGCCTCACGAACCTTTTGAACCAAAATCTGCTTTGCCGTCTGGGCAGCAATCCTACCCATTTCTTCATTGGGTAAAGGGAACAAAAGGGAATCTCCGATATCTACGTCCTCACCGGCCAATTCCTGCGCCTCTTCCAAAGAGATTTGTATATTCGGATCAGTTACTGTTTCTACGACGTCTTTGCGCGCGGAGATTACCAGTCCCTCTTCAGGCGACCACTCAACCTGGATACTATCCGACGATTTGTCATATGCTTTGAACTGCTTTCGGGCTGCTGCCTTTACTGCATCCTTCATTGCTTCAAGGACCTTTTCGCGGTCAAGCCCATGCTCATTGCAGAGAGCCTCTATACTTTGTGAAATAATAGATGACGACATAAAATCTACTTCTGTGAAAAAAATGTTTAAACTTGATTATTTTTCTTTAACCCTTTGTTACTCTTAATCTTTCAAACAAAAATGGAACTAAAATTTAAAATTTTTTAATCCGCCGGATTCAAACTGCTGGAATAGAAAATCAGGTCTCGACCTCTTATCTTCGCCCGTTGCTGAGCTCGTCTTTCAGGTCATACTTCAAATTAGCCTTGACAACGTCGTTGTAATTGAACTTGATTTCGCCCAGATTCCTATCGCGAAACTCGATAACGCTGCCACTCACACTCAAAATATCACCCGTTAGAGTTTTAGAAGATTCAGATTCATTTTTTATTTTGACCTTCGCCTTATGGCCAATGAATTTCGCAAAATCGCTAAGGCTATACAATTCTCTCTCCAGCCCCGGCGAAGAAACCTCTAAAACATACTTGCCCGCCACCAAGTCTGCGGCATCAAGGATAACCTCCAAATCTCTGGAAACATTGGCGCAGTCGTCCAGAGTTACTCCGTTCGGCTTATCAACATAGACCCTGAGAAGAGGTGAACGTTTTGTCCCGGCAAATTCCACATGAACCAGCTCGCAGCCATTCCTATCCGCGGCTTGGCTAGCTGCTTCTTTTATTTCCCGGCTGACCTCACGTTGTGTCATTGTCTTTGTCCTGAACCGAATTTCCAATCAAGCACGAAATTTGCAATTGCAAAATAAAAAGTGGGCACGAAACCCACTCGACACAATTGCGTATCGCAGGAAAAGTAAAATACTACTATAAATTTATTTAATAATCAACCAATTTTAAGAAAAATTCACCGGAAAACCTGGCTACGGTAAGGTATTGATGATAAGTTAATCGCCCGAACAGCTAATATAAGCATTAAATAAGGCAAGCTTTCATGCGATTAAATCTCTTATTTTTTTCGACCGTTTAACAAGGCTGGCAAGCTGCTGATCAATATTGTCCAATTTTGCAATAGTAGGTTTTCCTGACAGTTCTTCTATTGCAATCAGAGTCTCTTTGGCCTCATTTACCATTCGAGACAACTCGCGTTCTCTTTCGTTGGCCTTATCCGGCGAGTCTGAAAGTACTCTCTGGGCTTCTTTTCTGCCCCAATGTGTAATTCTG
>DATLZX010000174.1:0-3974 GCA_035573795.1 Pyrinomonadaceae bacterium
GAGTTCTACGTACTGACCGTGTCCGCTGCACGTTATACTTTCCCGAATGGTGGAACAGTTGCCTTCCAATTGGAGCAAAACCTTACAGACCTTGTGTTTCAGGCAGGCGGTAGTAGCGGAAACTCGTTTGCAGCTCCGCCCGCTACCGGAAACTCAAGCCGGTTCAAGGCCAGCCCCTACTAAGGCAATTTCCCATAATTTCGGGAATTGACAACAAAGTTGGCGAGTGGTGAGATCACCGCTCGCCATTTTTTCATGAATTTATATTTTTTCAGGAATTTACAAGAAAAAGAGGAGTTTCGGTGACGCGGCATTCTCAATCGAGGAATATCTGCTTATATTGCGTGTTTGCTGTTAACTATCGCTTTAGAAATTATTTAACTACAACAGGCTCGGCGTTAGATTGGCGGCCTCTAAATCTTGCAATTCTTAAGCTTAAAGCTTAAAATTGATTTTATAGTAAAGATTCCGTTTTTGAATCTTTTCGATTAAAGTTTTTTGGAGAAAAAAGAATGTCTGCTGTTGCAACACCAAATGTAGATTTGAAAGTTACTGACTCAGCAATTGCTGAAATTAAAAAATTTATGTCCGCCGAAGAGGATCTGCCGGAAACCGCGGGTTTGCGCGTACGCGTTGTTCCGGGAGGGTGCTCAGGGTTTCAATACAGCCTGAACATCGAGGAAGACTCGCGCAGTGGCGACTTCATTTTGGATAAAGATGGCGTCAGGCTGTTTGTTGATATGTTTTCAGCTCAATATCTCAATGGTGTAACGATTGATTACACATCTAACATGATGGGTTCGGGATTTACTTTTGATAATCCAAACGCTACGGGCGGCTGCGGCTGCGGCTCGTCATTCTCGGTTTAGAAAGATTTTGCTTTAACTGAATGAGGCTCACGGGAAAAATTAGCTAAGAATTTTTATCAATTTTCTGGAAACCCGGGCCGATTGAAAATTTCTTACTGGCATCAAGGACAACTGAAGGAGCCGGAAGGCAAGAGGTAGCAAAGCAAAAAGCGAGAAATTCAAGGCTGCGCTTTTGAAAAAAGCACAGCCTTATTTGTTTTTACCGGCAGCCTGGATAAGTGCCAGTTCGAGCACTGCTTTTCGGCCACCGGCTCGATGAAGCCATCGCCCGATGCAAACAGCGGAGAGCAATTGGCTGCTTAGTCCCTTGTATCATATAGCAAAGCTTTTGCCCGGCCCAGATTCGAATTTGGCCCAGCCATAACCTGTTCCATATTGCTAAAGAACCTAAGCGTTCCGCACTGCTCAAGCAATTCTCCAATCGTACTATCAAACGGCGGGGGAAAATGCTTGGCAATTTTTCCAAAGCCCATAAATAGATCGTCAAAGGCTGCAGCTGCTTTTTGCGGGTCTTTGTAAATGACTTGATCGTCCTGCAACACCTTGATTGCAGCATGAATCTGGACTAATGCCATTACGTCCTTATAGACCTTTTCGCCTTTTTCAATATGCTCTAGAATTTTCCCCAGATGCTCATTTGCGTCAATCAATTTCTGGTAAGCATCGGAGTTTCTGCCGTTTTGCAGGAATTCGCCCGCAGTCAGAGCATATCCTATCCGCTCCTGTGCCACAGTGGCCGCAGCTTTCAGATCTTCAGCAGTTCCGTTTGAGGCAAGCGTGGTTGCCCAAACCTTGATTTTATAAAGTGAATTAGCAATAACGCTGTCGTCAGCCATTTTTACCTCCGGTTGATTAAGATTGCCAACATTTAACGCGAAAGCCGTGCAATTTGTATATCAACCGAAAGTAAATGACAGAAAATCAATTTTTTGACCAGGGAATGCTTTTGATAGACCGCGCAATGGCTCAAGCTCGGGCAAGCTGGCCTCTCGATTGTAATTTATGAAGCAATAATGCGTCCTTGGTTATTGTTGTTTGGCGCGTTTGATAACTACGAAATCTTTCCGCATGGCCTCGATCGAAACGCGGCGGGCAATTTCCTCTGCGGCGCGTTTCAAGGCAAGGGCCTGAATAGAATCCGGGTTTGAGATTACTACGGGTTTACCGGCGTCGCCGGCTGAGCTGATTGCCTCGCCGAGCGGGATCTGCCCAAGCAACTCGATTCCGAACTCGGCAGCCAATTTCTCACCGCCGCCTTTTCCAAAAATGTCATACCGTTTGCCGGTGTCAGGGGCAATGAAATACGACATATTTTCAATAATTCCGAGCACGGGGACATTAACTGTCTCAAACATTCTGTATGCCCTTCGAACATCTGCCGCAGAAACATCCTGCGGAGTTGTAACCAAAACCGCACCCTGAACCGGAACGAGCTGAGCAAGCGAAAGTTGTGCATCGCCAGTGCCAGGCGGCATGTCAACTATCAGATAATCCAGGTCGCCCCATTCGACATCTGTCAGAAACTGCCTGATCACGCCATGCAGCATTGGCCCGCGGAGGATCATCGGTTTGTCTGGCGGTACCAATAATGCCATAGAGATCATCTTGAGTCCGTAAGCTTCTATCGGAATAAGTTTGTTTTGTGCTATTTCAGGCTGATTTCCGGCGGCTCCCAGCATCAAGGGCACGTTTGGCCCATAAATGTCTGCATCCATCAAACCGACTTTTGCACCCTCTGCTGCGAGGCTGCAAGCTATATTCACTGCAACCGTGCTTTTTCCTACTCCGCCTTTGCCGCTTGAAACTGCAATGATGTTTTTTATCCGATCAAGTGCGGGGGCTGTATTGATTCCGCGGCCTTTGGGAACCTCAGAGTCCATCGAAACCACCACCTCGCTGATCCCCTCTATTGACAAAAGGATTTCTTCTGCCCTTTTTTTCATCTGGTCCTTTACAGGGCAGGCCGGCGTGGTAAGTACTATTCTCAGAGAAACTTTTGGTCCGTTGATTTTAACGTCTCTTACAAAGCCTAAACTTACAATATCCTTTCCCAGGTCAGGATCAATGATTTGCTTTAGGGAGTTTAGGATAATCTCTTCGTTGATTGCTTCCATTGCTTGAGCCTTTTAAAACTTAACTTGGTAAAATAATTAAGCTAGATTCAATTGTATCAGATTAGCATAATAACTTGTCCAAGCTGAGTGAGTTCAAAGAATTCTGTGCGAGGTGCGCGGCCTGCAGCCGATGCCCGGAGCTAAAAGAGCGTTCTGCCGTTATGAGCGGTTTGAACGGCACACTGTACCCGAAAATAATGTTCGTTGCAGAAGCTCCGGGGCGGCTTGGGGCTGATCGCACCCGAAAGCCTTTTTTCGGAGATAAATCAGGCGAGAATTTCGATAAACTGCTCGCGTCTATCGGTTTATCTCGTAGAGATATTTTTATTACGAATTCAATTTTATGCAGCCCGAGGAGCTTATCCGGCGCAAACCGCCGTCCGAAATTGGCGGAAATCAAAAATTGCTCGCCCTTCCTGAAAAGGACGATTGAGCTTGTAAATCCGCCTGTCATAGCAACGTTGGGAGCAGTAGCCCTTTCGGCAATCGAACTGATCGAACCGCACGGTTTGAAATTGGCCGGCTCGGCTGGTAAAGACTTCTTATGGAACGGACGCCGCCTGGTGCCCCTGTATCACCCAAGCCCGCAGACTGTAGCTGCTCAGCGAGGCTTAGAGCTGCAGTTACGCCATTTCAGAATACTCGCAGGATTTATCTAAGCGCGGCTGGTGTATTGGTTGATTGATGTTAATTGCGGGAGTTGGCTATTCTTTCAAGCTTGCTTTCTCATATTAGTCCGTGTTGATTGGCTTTAGAGGTAATTTATTGCTTACAATTTGATTAGACGGAATCAACAGCTGAAGCTTATGCGTTAGCCGAAGCTTAGGCGTTGTTTAATGCGGCGCATCAGACTTAAAATTTGAGTAGATGGAATTAGAAGCATACGAAAAAGTTCACAAAGGCTTGCCGGGTTATCATATAAGCCGGCCCGGTGTTTTCAGAGTTTGGGGTAGCGAGGCGATTGCTTTTCTGGACGGACTCCTCACCAACA
>DATLZX010000175.1:0-8860 GCA_035573795.1 Pyrinomonadaceae bacterium
AAAAACATGTCTTTTGCAGCGTTGGTAGTGGTTGGGGACGAGGCAGGGCATGTCGGCTTTGGTACGGGTAAAGCAAAAGAAGTTCCCAATGCAATCAAAAAAGCTGTAGAGGCAGCTAAAAACAACCTGATCAGGGTACCACTGATCAATGGAACCTTACCGCATGAATTGATTGGTGAGTTTGGTGCCGGGAGGGTTTTGTTGAAGCCGGCGGCAGAGGGTACCGGAGTAATTGCCGGCGGGGCGGTAAGAGCCGTGATGCAGGCACTCGGTGTTCATAATGTCCGCACCAAAATCCTCGGCACGAGCAATAACCACAATGTCGTCAGGGCTACTTTCAATGCATTGATGAGGATGAAAGATCCTTTGGAGGTGGCGAGACTTCGCGGCAAGCAGGTTGAGGAATTGATGTAGTTTCAGATATTGGGATTTTGTAGAAAGACCTGAAACAGGCGGTTAACTGAAATGGCTAAAAAAGAGGGAAATGCAAAGGAAAAGGCAGGCTCGGCAACGATCACGATCGAGTACTACAGAAGCGCTATAGGCTATCCTAAAAAGCAGAAAGAGATCGTCAGGCAGCTAGGTATCACAAAGTTGAACCAGCGCGTTGTCCGACCCGATAATCCGGCAATGCGCGGCATCGTTGCAAAAGTGCCGCACCTTTTACGTATCGTCGAGCAATAGGCAGGCAAGCAGGGCTTGCGCTTTTTTTGATTTTTCAGGCAAACGCAAGAGCTTTTTCCAAAAGGGATTCAGGGAGTTTTTCAAACGAACCTTTTTGGATTTTTTCAAAGAAGGTGTGAAAATTTCATGAAGCGTTTGCATACGGGAGACTTGGGAAATGGTTTTAGCATTAAACAACATCAAACCAAAAGAAGGTTCTACGCATAAAAAGAAAAGGGTAGGCCGAGGGCCCGGTTCGGGCCTTGGCAAAACTGCCGGCCGCGGAAACAAAGGGCAGAAGTCTCGCTCAGGCTATAGGAGCCGAGAGGGTTTTGAAGGCGGGCAGATGCCGCTGCAGCGCCGGCTGCCAAAGCGCGGATTTACTAATCCATTCAAAAAACAATGGCTTGAAATATCTCTATCCAAGCTGGAGTCAAGCTTCAAGGACGGAGATGAGGTCAACCCGGAAATACTGCACAGCCGGGGTTTGATTAAAAAAGCAAAGCATGATGTAGTAGTTCTTGGCAACGGAGAACTGACAAAGGCCTTGAAAATCGCCGCACATCGCTTTACGAAATCTGCAAAAGAAAAGATCGAGAAGGCCGGCGGATCGGCAAACGTGATTACCCGCACTGCCCAAGCAGAAGACGGGCAGTAATTTACCGCTTACTGACTTTTTTCAATGCTAAAGCGCAAGAACTCCTAGCCGGACTTTAATCAGGTCAGCAAAATATGGAAAAGTTTTTTAATGCCGTCCAGAACATGTTCAAGGTACCCGAGCTGAGGGTAAGGATTTTGTTTACCCTTGGAATGCTGGCAGTATACAGGCTCGGAGCACATGTTACGGCTCCCGGAATCAACAAGGCCCAGCTGGAGCGGGTCTGGGGCGAGGTGGCCGGTACTTTGCTTGGGGTACTGGATCTTTTCTCGGGCGGTAATTTCAGGACGATCTCGGTATTTGCACTCGGTGTTACGCCATATATTACGGCCTCGATCATCATGCAGTTGATGCCCGTCCTTTCGCCGGCGGTCAAAAAAATCCAGGAAGAAGGCGAGGTAGGCAGACAAAAGCTGAATCAGTGGACAAGGTATCTGACCGTAGGGCTGTGCGCCATACAAACATTTTTTGTGGCAACGTGGCTGAGCCGAAACGGAATTATCGAGCCAAGCTGGAGCTCGACACTGATGATCATCGTAACGCTCACGACCGGTACAATATTCGTGATGTGGCTCGGCGAGCAGATAACCGACCGCGGAGTAGGAAACGGGATCTCGCTCCTGATATTTGCGGGTATCGTTATCGGGCTGCCCAGGGGCGTTGCACAGGTTTCTGAGAGGGTGAGGGCCGGCGATGCCATCCAGACGCTTGGCGTGATATTCCTTGTGGTCATATTGATTGCACTGATCGCATTGATAGTCTATGTAGAGTCTGCAAGGCGAAAAATTCCTATTACGTACGCCAGCAGAAGGCTTGGAGGCCAGACATTTCGCGGGCAGGAAACCAGCCTACCGCTCAAGATCAACATGGGCGGCGTAATTCCGGTAATCTTTGCTTCGTCTGTATTGGCAATGCCACAGACGATTTTTGCCGCACTGCCGCCGGCGCAGGGAGATACGACCTCAACATGGGCGAAAATCTATCAATTTTTCCAGCTGTTTCATGGCGGCGACCCGTACTATGAGCTGATTTTTCTCTCTTTGATAGTAATTTTCACCTTTTTCTACATTACGATTGTTTTCAATACGGAAGAAGTCGCCGATAACCTGCGTAAGCATGGCGGGTTCATTGCGGGAATACGCCCGGGCGCCCCGACGGCGGAATATCTCAATACGATATTGACCAGGCTGACAACGGTCGGTGCTATTTATCTGGCTTTTGTGGCTTTTGTTCCGCAGCTTTTGCTGAGCGGCTTCAAAGTAGCCAGAATACCATTTATAGGCGAAAGGCTCGATGCCTTTTTTACCGCAACTCCCGGGCTGAGCTGGATTCCAACGGGACTAGGTTATCAATTCTACTTTGGCGGAACCTCGCTGCTGATTCTAGTGGGCGTGGCAATGGATACGGTTGCACAAATCGAGGCACAGCTTGTAATGAAGAATTACGAGGGATTTTTGGGCTCAGGTTCAAGGCTTCGCGGCAGAAGGAATTAGTTACCTACTGCTTTTAACAAAACCCAACGAATCGGCCGTATCAAAGCAAACGGCCGATTAGCAATTTAAGGGGGCTAAAATTCCACAGCAACAGATAACATCAGGTATTGTTTGAACAGCAAAAGATAACATCAGGTATTGTTTGAGAAGATAATCCAAAATGGGAAAAATCCTTGTTTTCATAGGGCCGCCCGGAGCCGGCAAAGGCACACAAGCTAAAAGATTGAGCGAGGAGCTCGGCATACCGCATATTTCGACCGGCGATATGTTTCGAGAAATGAAGTCGCTGGAGACGCCGCTGGCGCAAGAGGTCCGAAAGCTTATGAGCGAGGGCAGGCTGATCCCGGATGACGTAACATTCGAGATAGTACGCGAGAGGACTCGGCGGGAGGATTGCGAAAAAGGTTACCTGCTGGATGGATATCCGAGGACTATCTATCAGGCCGAACTGCTAGAAAAGCTTGCCGAACAGCAGCAACACGAAATTCAGGTAATCGAGGTTACAGTTCCGCGAGAGGAGATAATCAAAAGATTGACGGGAAGGCGGAGCTGCCCAGTTTGCGGAGAAATCTACAATATCTATTTTCGGCCGCCAGCGAACGACTCGGTTTGCGATAAGCATCCGGACACCAAACTGATACAAAGAGAAGATGATAATGAAAACAGCGTAACGGTAAGACTGGATGCCTATGACAAGCAAACCTATCCGCTACTTGATTACTACAGGAAAAACTCAAGGCTGCATACCGTGGAAGGGACAGGAGAGGTCGAGGCAATATTCCAGAAAATAAAGGCAGCCGTCAAATGAGCCTTGAAACGATTCAGAGGCGAAGAGAAATCAGCATTGAAAGTGTAAAAAAAAAGAAAAAGGGCTGAATCAAGAGTGCATTAAATGCAGGCAGCGGACGCCGTGAAAATCACATAAATGCTTAATGCCCGTTATTGACCGATGATAATAGCAAAAACAGAAAAAGAACTAGAAAAGATGCGGACTTCGGGAGAGCTCGCGGCCGAGATTCGAGAAGCATTGGTTGGTATGGTCAGGCCGGGTATAACTACTCTGGAGCTGAACGCTGCGGCCGAAAAAATGATGCGGGACGCCGGAGCGATACCGACATTCATAGGGTACAGACCCTTTGGGATGTCGCCATTTCCCTTCGCAATTTGCGCATCGGTCAATGAACAGGTAGTGCATGGATTCTCCAATGACATTCCGCTAAAAGAGGGAGACATAATTTCGATAGATTTAGCCTGCACGCTGAATGGCTATGTGGCGGACACGGCGACGACGGTACCGGTCGGTAAAATCACGGCAGAGCTCGAGCAATTGATCCAGGCAACGCAAAAATGCCTAGAACTTGGAATTGCCGAATGCCTGCCGAATAAAAGGGTAGGCGATATCGGGGCAGCGATTGAAGCCTATGCGAAAAAAATGGGTTATGGCCTGGTAAGGGACTATACCGGCCATGGGATAGGGCGGTCAATGCATGAGCCGCCGCAGATACCGAATTACGGAAGGCCCGGAACCAGGGAGAAGATAAGAGTCGGTTATTGCTTTGCCATCGAGCCGATGCTGAACCTTGGGACGGGAGAAACAAAAGTATTAAGCGACGGCTGGACGGTTGTAACCCGCGACGGCAAGCCGTCGGCCCACTGTGAGCATACGATTGCGGTTTTGGCAGAGGGGCCGGAAATATTGACGCTTACAAAAGAGCAGAAAAAGGCAAGAGAGACCGAGAAAGCGAGATCGGCTCTTCTGTCGGCTTGATATTTTCGGTGAAATTAGCTAACATTAAAATTTTGTCTAAGCCAAAAAAAGGCTTTGATAATAACTTATGTCTAAAGAAGATGCCATAGAGGTTGTGGCGACCGTACTCGAAACACTTCCGAATGCAATGTTCAAGGTTGCAGTCGAGGAGAACAACCACGAGGTGCTAGCCCATATTTCAGGCAAAATGCGGAAGAATTTCATCAAGATTCTTCCCGGCGATAAGGTGCTGGTCGAGATTTCACCATATGATCTGAAGCGTGGCCGCATCACTTATCGTTACAAATAAAATTTATCGCTAAAAGCGAGGTTAAAATGAAGGTTCGTCCATCAGTAAAGAAAATTTGCGATAAATGCAAGATTATTCACCGCAAAGGTGTGGTGCGGGTAATCTGTGATAACCCAAAGCATAAACAAAGACAGGGATAGAAAAACAGAGGCCATTTCGGCTGCACGCGGAGTGATACGCGTGAAGTGCGGAAGGCCAGAATTATCTTTTTTACGGAAAAAATTATGGCGCGTGTTGCTGGCGTAGATTTACCGCAAAACAAAAGAATAGAAATCGGGCTTACTTATATTTATGGTGTAGGGCGTGCCCGCTCGAACGATATTTTGGCTAAGGCCGGAGTCAGTCCGGATATAAAGGTTCGCGACCTGAGCGAAGAGGAGCTGAACCGGATCAGGGGCATCCTCGAGGCTGAAGGCGAAATCGAGGGCGATCTGAGGAAACGGGTCCAGATGGATATCAAACGGCTGATGGATATCGGGTGCTATCGAGGACTCAGGCACAGACGCAGCCTGCCGGTGAGGGGGCAAAGAACTTCAACAAATGCCCGGACACGCAAAGGGCCGCGGCGTGCAGCAATTGCCAAGAAGAAAGCCCCCGGCAAGAAATAGTATTCAATCGTGAACTGAAATTTTTACTAAAGTATGGCAACAAAGACTGCTTCGAAAAAGAAAACATTCAAAAAGAAAGAGCGGAAGAATATTCCGGTTGGGATCGTACATATTTCGGCCAGCTTCAATAATACACTGATTTCGATAACTGACCTCGAGGGCAATCTGGTGGCTCAGTCATCGGCCGGGGCAAGAGGCTTCAGGGGTTCACGAAAGGGAACGCCTTTTGCCGCACAGCAAGCTGCAAGCGAGGCAGCGAGAAAAGCGCTTGAAGCAGGTATGCGTGAAGCAGAGGTTAGGGTAAAAGGGCCAGGCGGCGGGCGCGAATCTGCGATAAGAGCAATTGCTCAGGCCGGTATTCGAGTCATTGCAATCCGCGACACCACGCCAATTCCGCACAATGGATGCAGGCCGCCAAAACGCAGAAGAGTATAAGTTTTTCTAATTTACAGAGCTTGATAAGCGCTTTAAGTTAAGGCGTTATGAGGCTTGAGGATCGAATTTTTTTGGAGTTTAGATAGTAAATCGAAAGGAAGAAGGGAGCAAAATAACTGCTCCTGTAAACTTTTCCGGTAGTTGGGAAATGCCCGGTAAGGCGAGAGGCTTTCTCACCCAACGCCCGGAGGCTGAAAAAAGAAAATTATGGCTAGATACAGAGACGCGGTGTGCAGACTGTGCCGCCGAGAAGGTGCAAAACTTTTTCTTAAAGGTGATCGTTGCTACAAAACAAGCTGTGCAATAGAAAGGCGCGGGATAAACCCGCCAGGGCAGCACGGTGCCAACAGGCGTAAGCCGCTTGCCGGCTACGGCCAACAGCTCAGGGAAAAACAGAAAGTAAAGAGGATCTACTTTATCCTTGAAAAGCAGTTTCGCAATTATTTCGAAAAAGCGCTGAGGCAGAAAGGCGTTACGGGTGAAAACCTGCTTTTCCTACTCGAGCGCAGGCTGGATAACGTGGTCTATCGTGCTGGCTTTGCCATTTCACGAAGGCAAGCCCGGCAGATGGTCAATCATGGGCATATTCTAGTCAATGGCCGGAAGGTCAATATTCCCTCGTTTCAAGTCAAGGTCGGCGACACAATCACTGTTAAGGACAAGAGCCAGAAAAATGTTCATTTCGAGGGTTCCTGGTCAACCATTGCCGGCAGAGGCCGTCCATCATGGATAACGCCGCAGGGTGCGGATATGGCGGTCTCGATAACATCGCTGCCGACCAGGGCTGATATAGATGCAAACATCAATGAACAGTTGATAGTCGAGCTTTACAGCAAGTAAGGCAATTAAAAACGGGCTGGCCGAAGTAGCCGAATGCAGGAAGTTCGTTCTTTTCTCTTGCTGCCCATTCGGGGACAAAGCCAGCTGAAGAAGCATAAAAAAAGAGCAACTATGACACAAGATAATAACTGGGCAGACTTTAAGATGCCGCAGAAGCTGACCGTTGAGTCAGATACACTGACCGACCGCTACGGAAAATTTTCTGCAGCACCGTTTGAACGCGGTTTCGGTACAACAATCGGAAACTCGATACGCCGTGCACTGCTTTCATCAATTCCCGGAGCTGCGATTACGGCAGTCAAAATCGAGGGAATCGAACATGAGTTTTCCTCAATCAAAGGCGTAGTCGAAGATGCTACGGATGTAATACTCAATCTGAAGCAGATACCGTTCAGGCTGCATGGCGCGGGGCCGAAGACGCTGACAATCTCCAAAAAGGGAAAAGGAGAGGTAGTAAGCGGGGACATAGAGGTTGACTCTGAAGTAGAGATACTCGACCCGAACATTCATATAGCCACTATCAGCGGATCCGGGCCATTCAATGTAGAGATGCGTCTTAAAAAGGGACGCGGTTATGTGGCAGCCGAATTGAATAATGACGATGACCTGTCGGTGGGTTACATTCCAATTGACTCGGTCCACACACCGATAAAGAAGGTGAATTACTCCGTAGAGAAAACCCGTATGGGCTCAAACACGGAGTATGACAAATTGACGATTGAGGTCTGGACAGACGGAAGCATCCGGCCAGATGACGCAATCGGGCTGGCTGCGAAATTGGTCAAAGATCATATGAAGATCTTTATCAATTTCGAAGAAGAGGAAGAGGAAGTAGTATATGAGGAGCATAGCAGGCAGCCGCTCGTCAGAAACGATATCCTGGACAAGAGCGTAGATGAGCTTGACCTGTCTGTCAGGGCCTATAACTGCCTTAAAAATGCAGATATCAGGACGATCAGAGACCTCGTTAGGCGAACTGAAAAGGAAATGCTTCATACGAAAAACTTCGGCAAGAAGTCGCTGAACGAGATCAAGGACCTCCTGCATGGTATGGGGCTTGATTTCGGAATGGATTTCGACGATGACGGCAATCCGATTCCGGGCACGGGCGGCAGAGATTGATCCAAGGCTGAAAAAGGGTTTAATCAGAAATTGTTTGGCGATGCAGATTGTGCGTTGCTTCAACCCAGGCCGATAAATCAAGAGAAAAGATTTCGAAGGGGTCGGCTCTAAGCGAGAGAAAAGAATTTTCCAGCGAATTTTGAGTTATGAGACATTTGAAGGCACACAGGAAATTGGGGCGGACAACTGAGCATCGTATATCCATGCTCAGAAACCTTGCTACTTCACTGATCAATTCTGAAAAAGAATATATAGTAACAACGGTAGCAAAGGCCAAGGAGCTTCGCCCATTCGTCGAGCGTGCAATTACATTGGCAAGGCGTGCACAGGCACTTTCAGGCGATGACCAAAAGGCGCAGGCAGTGCATTTAAGACGGCAGGCGGCAAAGTTTTTCCATTCGGGTAACAGGAATTTCAAACTGGAGCAAAGCCGCTTTCGCGGAAAAAAAGGCGAGCAGAAAGACAAGATAGAGCGCACGGCAGGCGTCAAAGCGGTGCAGCGCTTATTTGATGAGCTGGGTGCCCGTTATAAGGACAGGCCCGGCGGCTACACGAGAATCATAAGGCTTGGAAGGCGAAGCGGTGATAATGCCGAGCTGGCGGTAATCGAATTGGTTGATAATCCGCGCGAACTTGCTGCAAAGGGATAATCCCACTTCTAGGAGATTGCAGGCGATGTCAAATTCACAGGCTGCGGGCGCCACGGGCAAGCCCTCAAATAAACAGAAACAAACCAGTGACGCGAATGAGGCTTCATTGAACCTGGAGGAAATTCGTGAGCTTGCCAACCTTGTCAATGAGCATGGATTCACTGATTTCGAGTTTGAAAATGCAAAAATTCGTATCAGATTAAGCAAGCAGGTAAATATACAAACAATCGCCACTCCGCAAATAATTGCTCCGGCCGAAGCGGTCCAGAGCCAGCCAGTCAGTACTGCAGCAGCATCAGAGCCTTCAAAAACCGAGACAAAGGCCGAGGCTGCG
>DATLZX010000176.1:0-4764 GCA_035573795.1 Pyrinomonadaceae bacterium
AGGTGTATCAATCATTTGCAAGGAAAATGAGTTTTACTGCTGGCTTACTTTTCTTCAAGTTGTTTCCTATCAAAGGCTTCGGGCAAAAGCTCCGAGATTTTTTTCCTGACAATGTGCTTTCCCTCATCTATCAATATTAAAGAAACATTATCGCCAAACTCCCATATCCACTGCCTGCAAGCGCCGCAGGGCATTGTCGGTTTGTGTCCGCCGCCGGCTATGGCAATCTGTGTAATTTTTCTGTTACCGGCTGAGATTGCTGCACTAATTGCAGAGCGCTCGGCACAGATGGTCAACCCATAACTAGCTGATTCGACATTGCATCCTGTATAAACCTTTCCATCTTCACCTAAAACTGCAGCCCCGACTTTGAAGCCGGAAAATATCGCCATTGCATTCTGGCGAACCTCCCTGGCGGCCGCAATCAGTTCTTCTTCGCTTGCCATTTTTCGTTTCCGAATAAAACCCTGAGCTTTTATTTAACCGTGCCTTTTATAAAACTTTTGATTTTCATTTCCGGAATCTGGCCAATTCTCCAGATAGGGCTTAAAACTGCTCTCTTTCGAGTTTTTCACGCAGAAGGCAATCACGTACAAGCCCGCAAATAGACTCCACCGTTATTCCAAAAGCGGCACCTTCAGGAATTATGAAGTGCGCATGACGCTTCGATGGCTCTACGAACTCAAAATGCATTGGCCTGATTGTTTTCTCATATTGTTCGAGAGTGCGCTCGAATGTTCTGCCTCTTTCGTTGACATCCCGCCTTAATCGCCGTATCAGCCTGATATCATCCGGTGTATCTACAAAGATTCTCAAGTCTAGAAGATTCAAAACCCTCGGCTCTGCAAAAATAAGTATCCCCTCAACTATAACAACCGGCCTTGGCTCTATAACTTCGATTTTATTGCTGCGGGTATGAGTTACGTAGTCATAAAGCGGCATCTCGATCCGCAGTCCCTGCTTTAACCTTAACAAGTGATTGACCAAAAGGTCGCTATCTATTGAATCCGGATGATCAAAATTCGCCTGATGCCTATCATCCAGTGGCATATCTGCAAGATTTCTGTAATAGGAATCCTGCTCAACAAGTACGACTTTTTCGCTGCCTATTGACTCTTGTATGGCACGAGCGATCGTCGTTTTTCCGGAACCCGTACCGCCGCAAATTCCTATGATTAAAGGAGTTCTCAGCCGCACTCCGGAATCTTTGTCCATAAAGTCCGATTCAATATGCCTGCTATGGTTCATCATTATGATTTTTCACAAGATAAAGATACTTGGTCTTTAGCCTTTCGCCAGATCACGCTCAGCAGTGCACTCTTTAAAACATTTGCAAGCAATTCTGCTACACTGTTAAACACACTTAAATTTAATCCACCCAATTAATGCTCTTTATTGCATCAAAAGCACTGAGTTCATGCTTTTAACAGTGCGACTAATCAACTCGCTAAAAAGCTCGGCTACCTGACGGCCTGCATCCATCACTTCCTGGTGGTTGATTGGTTCGCCTGTCATCCCTGCTGCGTAATTTGAAATACAAGAGATTGCTATTACCCTTAACCCTTGATGTCTTGCCGCCACAGCCTCAGGGACCGTTGACATTCCCACCGCATTGGCTCCGAACAGCCTGAACATTCTAACCTCGGCAGGAGTTTCATAGGTTGGCCCGCTAGTTGCACAATAAATACCGCGATTAAGAAAATCCTTGCTGCCTTTACCTAAGCCTTCAGAAGCCATTTCATTTGCTGCCTTATCTACCAGAGAAGAAAGCTCTCGGTCGTAAACATTGGTCATATCGGGGAAACGCGGTCCGAACCTTTCATCATTCTTTCCTCTTAAGGCATTTACTCCCATACAGTTGATATGGTCAGTTATAAGCATCAAGCTGCCGGGCCGTAGCTCCGGATCAAGGCTTCCTGCCGCATTAGTTAAAATAACTACTTTAATTCCAAGCCTTCCGTAAACACGGATTGGGAAAACTATCTGATCAAGCTCATAGCCTTCATAGAAATGAAACCTTCCCTGCTGGCAAATTATCGGAATTCCTTGAAGCTCGCCGATTACAAGCCTGCCTTTATGTCCCTCTACCGTTGACCTTGCAAAATAAGGAATTTCTTCAAAGGGAATTCCAGTGGCATTTTCAAGCCGTTCTGCGAAATCACCTAGCCCGCTTCCGAGCACTATAGCAATATGCGGTCTTCTGCCGTCCTGGTTTTGGATAAATTCAGCAGCTTTCGTTGCCTTTTCAAACTCTTCGAATGACTCCATTTATATAACCTAATACTTAACTAAAAACTTAACTAAAAATTAGCACCTTTGAGATAAATGATTTTTATAACTGCTTATAACTGCAATCTAATGTCAGAAAATTGTAACCTTCTGGTCTGAGACAAAGATTTACTGAAACCCTCGATTGTTAAATTATCTAATCCTCTCTAAATTGCCCAAAAGCATTGCCAGCACTTTCTAAAGCATCTAGATTCATTGCCTGAGCGAAATAGCTGTTCGGGCCAAGTTATTGGGAAGTAACTGCAAACAAAGATTTTATGGCTATATTACCTGAATGTTTTACGAAAACCCCCAGCTATTTCCCTTTTGTATATGGAATGCCGAGAGCCTTCGGCGCTCTTGAGTCGCCAATAAATCCTGCCAAAACTATTATCGTCAAAATATAAGGAATCATTTGAATGAATTGCACGGGCACTTCCTCGCCCGAAGGCATCCTGACAACGCCCTGCAATTGAATAGCAAGAGACTCGGTAAACCCGAAAAACAAACATGAAAGCAAGACAGGTATAGGTCTCCACTTAGCCAGAATCAAAGCCGCCAAAGCAATGTAGCCCCTTCCGGCACTCATTCCTTTAGTAAAAAATGAACCCTGCCCGATTGAAAGATATGCACCTCCTGCAGCAGCCAAAATACCCGAAATAATAACTCCCGCATACCGATATAAATTAACTGAAATACCGGCAGCATCTGCAGCCTCGGGGTTTTCGCCGACAGCTCTTAGACGCAGCCCAAATCTGGTTTTGTAAACCACAAACCATAAAAGCGGAACTATAAGTATTGCAACGACTGAAAGTAAGGGAACACCCGTAAAAATCTCCGGAAGCAAAAACTCTTTCTCGATTTGATTTGTCGCCCCTGCGGCATCATATAATCTGCTGCTGATGACTGCCGGAAGCCCAAGCATCATCAAACTGATTGCAAATCCTGTAACGACCTGGTCAGCCTCGAACTTTATTACCGCAATCGCAAATACTCCTGCTACAACTGCCCCTGAAAGAAACGCCGCTCCTAAGCCAAGGTAAGGATTTTTATATTCATAAGTAACTACTGCGGCAGTAAAAGCACCTGCCAGCATCAACCCCTCTAGAGCAATGTTGATCACGCCGGAGCGCTCTGAAAATAAACCGCCCAAAGCCGCTAAAATCAAAGGAGTAGCCAACCTCAGGGTAGAAAATATCAGGATGATGACGAAAGTAAATGAGAATGCCTCGCTCATCTAAATTAATTCCTTAACTTTTGAATAAATAAAGTTTTTACCTAAGAAAGTGTTTTTTAACTTCTGTAGGATATTTCCTGTCATCTTGCGAGAATCTATTTTTTTGTAAACTTTTGAAGCGAAGCCACAAAAATGATAATTATCGCTTGCAGGACCTCAACCAGGTCTTTTGAAACATAGCGTGTTTCAATATCAACGAAAATCTCCCCTCTTTTAAGCACTGCGAAAAACAACGCTGCAATTACAATCCCCAGAGGATGATTCCGTCCCAAAAGTGCGACAGCAATACCCAGAAATCCCCAGCCATCCGAGAAACCGTCATAGTAGCGATACCTGTAACCTAAAACCTCGCCAATAGCAACCATTCCGGCAAGAGCACCTGAAATTGCCATCGCAATGATAATCTGCCGTTTGGAAGAAATGCCTCCGTATTCGGCTGCTGAGGCGTTCTCGCCAACAGCCCTTAGCTCATATCCCCATTTTGTCTTCCAGATAAAAATATAGACAAGAACGCTCACCAAAATCGCCAGAATGAATGAGACGTTCAAAGGTACAAATTCCGGCATCCCGGGAAAATATTGACTGATCCTCGGTATGTGTGCGGCCTGGCCTATTTCAACCGTTTCTAAAATGGGATCTCCCGGCGCCCTGTAATGATATTGTGTCAGGTAGCTTACCAAATACACCGCAATGAAGTTCATCATTATGGTATTTATGACTTCATGCGACCCAAACCTTGCTTTGAGATAGCCAGGAATCGCTCCCCATATACCGCCAGCCAAAATTGCCGTAATAATACATAGTGGAACCAGAATTACCGCTGGCAATGAAATCCATGACCAGTTTTGCGACAAATCACCGGAATTTACCACGACCCCGCCGAATTTAATTCCAACCCAAGCAGTAGCAAAAGCAGCTATATAAAGCTGGCCTTCTGCCCCTATGTTCAAAAGCCCGCTGCGAAAAGCGACGGCAACGGCAAGGCCCGTAAAGATCAAAGGCGTAGCAATAAAAAGTGTGTAGCCTAAGTCTTTTGCAGAGCCGAAAGAATTTCCAAGCATCGTCCGATAGGCAGTTATCGGATCATCCCCTATTGCAAAAACAATTATTCCGCCAACGATAATCGCTCCTAAAACCGCAAGGAAAGGCCAGAAAGCAGCACGAATTATATTCATAGATTTGCCGGTGGCACTACTAGAAACCGAGATAGCTAAATATAACCGAAATATACTGATTTCAACAATTGACGAAGAAAGCCT
>DATLZX010000177.1:0-4205 GCA_035573795.1 Pyrinomonadaceae bacterium
AATCTATCCATGGCAAATGTGGCTGGATGGCTTATACATGGCAGAACCCTTTTATGCGGAGTATTCGATGGTGTTCAATGAAAACAACTGGGATGACATCGTCAATCAATTTGTATGGATGGAGAAAAATGCAAGAGATCCGAAAACCGGGCTCTTATATCATGGATGGGATGAATCGCGCCAGCAAAGATGGGCTGACAAGCAAACTGGCAGATCGCCAAACGTTTGGGGGCGAGCGATGGGATGGTATGCAATGGCACTCGTTGATGTATTGGAATTTTTCCCCCGCGAGCATCCTCGCCGCCAGGAATTGCTTGATATCCTGAACCGCCTGGCCGTAGCGATAGAAAGCGTGCAAGACAAGAAAACAGGCCTTTGGTGGGACATTCTGGACATGCCAGGAAGGGATAAAAACTATTTCGAGTCTTCTTGCTCTGCAATGTTCGTTTATACGATGGCACGCGCTGTCAGAGAGGGTTATATACCCGAAAGATTCATCAAAGTCGCTGTGAAAGGCTGGGAAGGCATCAAGTCTGAATTCATTAAAATAAATGAAAAGGGGGAATTAGAATGGCACGGTACGGTTTCCGTCTCAGGCCTTGGCGGTAATCCTTATCGTGATGGGTCATATGAATATTACATGAGTGAAAAGATAAGGGTAAATGATCCTAAAGGCCTCGGACCGGCAATAATGGCTGCGCTCGAGATGGAATCCTATCAGAGCGGGTGGATTGGCCGCGGCAGGACGGTTTTGCTGGATGATTACTTTAATCATGAGATAAGGAAACGAAAATTTGGACAAGGCGAAGAAACCTGGCACTACAAATGGAACGAAATGGCAGATTCTGGATATTACGCCTGGGGTGAGATTTTCAGAAACTTGGGGGCAAGGATTGATATGCTGTCTGAGGCGCCAAATAATAAGAATCTTGCCGGCGCTGATGTTTACATCATTGTTGATCCGGATACCGATAAAGAAACGCCTAAACCGAATTACATGACAGAAGAATATGCCAAGATCATATCCGAATGGGTCAGAAAAGGCGGAGTGCTGGTTTTGTTGGCGAATGATTATCAGAATGCAGAGTTGGACAAATTCAATATTCTATGCCGTAAATTCGGGCTTCAATTCAATAAAGACAGAATTTTTGAAGTTAAAAACAATGAATACAAATCTGGCGAGATTAACATTCCAAAAGGAAGCAGCATCTTTACCACTGCCGGAAAAATCTTTCTGAAAGAAATCTCAACACTGAAATTGGACGGAAGGGCAAAAGCCCTCCTGACTGAAAAAGGCAATACAATAATGGCAACCGTGCGTTACGGTAAGGGTACCGTATTCGCCTTAGGCGATCCTTGGCTTTATAACGAATATGTTGACGGCAGGAGGCTTCCGCATGAATACGAAAACTTCAAGGCTGCACAGGATCTGAGCCGATGGCTGATCAAGCAAAGCGCTGGCCGTAATAACCGAAACAATAATTAGTAAAGCAGTCGGCTATATACTTCAAGTTCTGAAAACAACACAAATAACAGAAATAAAGAAATGAATAAATTCCCAACAGCAACCTTTTTGATATTCATTTTACTATTTGTCGGCAGCGGCCTTGCTCAACAAACCGCTCCACAAGCGCCCAAGCTGCCGTTTGTAATCAAAAGAAGTACAGAAGTTTCCGAGATCCAGCAAAAGTTGGCTACTGCAGCTTCCAACGGCACTTTTGATTTGGTGCCCGAAAAAGGGTCGCAAACACGAATTGCGATTTTTTTTGATTTCAAACGTGAAGGCGATAGATTTGAGGTTCATGAAGATTCAGATGATATTTACTATGTCCTTTCCGGCCAAGCAGAATTAGAGCTTGGCGGGCAGCTTATCGAACCTGCAGAGATATCGCCGGGCGAGTGGCGCAGCCCAAATGCAAAGGGCACTTCGAAATTCACTATACAAAAAGGCGACTTGATCTTTGTTCCGCGCGGTACAGTCCATCGCCGAACTGTTACGGAAAAAGGCTTTACAATGGTTTTAATCAAAATTTTTGCCCGTGAACGATGAAAAAGATTTCGACCTTAGGGCTATTCAAAGTTAAAATAGACTTACCGGGCATTTAATGAGAACCAAAAAACTTGCTTCAAACAAGGATCCGGAGAGTAGAATCAGCACGATAGGCAGCACACGCAATGGGACATCTGCTGAAGAGGTGGCAGAGCGCCTCAGAAGCATGATCCAAAATGGCGAGCTGCGCTCGGGTGACAGATTGCCTCCCGAACGCGACCTTGCAAAGCTACTTGGCGTAAGCCGTCCGACGCTTCGGGCTGGCATCAGGTCTTTATCTGCCGTTGGAATTCTTCATTCAAAACAGGGCGCAGGAACTTTTGTTGCAGAAAAAGGCGAGTCTCCTACGCTTGACAGTTCGCCATTGAGATTGCTTTCGGCCCTTCATGGCTTTACTTCAGATGAGATGTTTGAGGCCAGACTGGCACTTGAAATGAGCATTGCCAGATTGGCAGCGCAAAGAGCCCAGCCCGAGCACCTGACTACGATGGCTGAAGAAATTGCGGGCATGTATGCTTCGTTGGATAATCCGGAGCAGTACCTGGTTCATGATATGCGATTTCACCAAACGATTGCCGCCGCTTCCGGAAACAGGATTCTCACTTCATTGATGAATATGATCGCTGCCCTGTTATACGACAGCCGAAGCAAGACTGTCCACCGAGCCCTCGATCTGAAAGACTCTGCCGAGCAACACCATAATATCTATCGGGCAATACGGAATCGCAATGCCGAAGCTGCCGAAAAAGCCATGCATGATCACCTCACGCAAACACAAAAAGCCCAGGCCCTGGAGGAAAAAATCCGGAATTAGGAGGGACGAACTTTTGAAAAAAGTGTTTCAAAAGAGTCTTTCCGACTGCGGGGATTCTAAACAGCGTTATTTTCCAGAGCATCTCAGACCTTTCTAAAAAGAAGCTCCTCACATACTTTCTCAATCAAAATTTATTTTTGCGGGCTCGAGTCTTGGTGTGAGCAAGTGGATAATCGCAAGTGCCAGAAGGTAAGCTGAGGCTGCAATTATGAAAACCGGCAAATAGCTTCCCGTCGTTTGCAGAATATAACCCACTACCGGAGCGATTATCATTCCGCCTATTGCCCCAAACATTCCTCCAATTCCTACGACTGATCCTACAGCCTGCTTAGGAAACATATCTGAGGTAAGCGTAAAGATATTTGCTGACCAACCCTGATGGGCTGCCGCAGCAATGCCTATGAGAATCACAGAAAGCCAAAGGTGGTTTGTTATCGAGGCCAGAATGATTGGGACAACCAGCAAGGCGCAGGCGAGCATTGCAGTTTTTCTCGAACGATTGACTGAAAGCCCGAGTTTGATCAGCTTAGATGATAAATAACCGCCGGCAATGCTGCCGATATCCGCAATTATATAAATTACGGCAATCGGAGGGCCGAAGGTCTTCAAATCCAGAGAATATTGCCTGTAGAGAAAGTCAGGGATCCAAAAAAGGTAGATCCACCAGATAGGGTCGGTCAGGAATTTGCCGATTGCGAAAGCCCACGTCTGGCGATGCGGGAAGAGTTTTTTCCAAGGGACGTAGATTTTCGGCTCCGGCGGATCACTTTGAATGTACTCAAGTTCGGTCGAAGATAGTCTCGGATGTTCATCGGGTTTGCGATAGAGGATGATCCATGCTATCAACCAAATAAAACCTATGACGCCGGTAATTATAAAAGCTTCATACCAGCCCCAGTAGTTAACGATAACCGGTACCAAAAGCGGTGTAGCCAGGGCACCGATATTTGTTCCGGAGTTGAAGATGCCGGTCGCCAAAGCCCTCTCTTTTTTAGGAAACCATTCTGCAACTGCTTTTATCGAAGCTGGAAAATTGCCTGCCTCGCCAATCCCGAGCAAGAATCTGACAATTATAAATCCTGCTACTGAAGCTATGGCTGCAGACTCCGAGACGATGCCGAGCGATGCCAGCATGGCTACACCAACTGCTCCAATTGGAACTGCCCAGGCATGCGCTGCCGCAGCAATGCTCCAAACAGTGATAGAAAGTGAAAAGCCGGCCCTGGCGCCGATTTTGTCCATCAGACGCCCTACAAACAGCAATCCAATCGCATAAGCCGTTTGAAATGAAAATACAATCCAGCCGTAATCTATGTCTGACCAATTGAACTGAGCTTCCAG
>DATLZX010000178.1:0-4974 GCA_035573795.1 Pyrinomonadaceae bacterium
TAAGTGTGGTTTAATCCTCCCAACAGCTTCTTGGCATTTATTTGTCGAAGTTTAGTTATTTATCTGGTGTAATCAAAGCGCTTTTTTTCCGGCAGCATTTACCAACTGACTGCTTGGGATTACAATAGCAATATGTCCCCAAATTTGGAAACTAATATTTCTAAAGCGGGGAATTTTAGCATCGGGATTTTTACTGACTGGTCAAAGTGAGAGCGATTTTATACATAACTGATCCTGACGGAACTCGCCGAGAAGCGATTGTCGAAATGGGCAAGATGGTCGTAATCGGCAGGGCCAAAGACTGCGACGTTGTCTTGAATGACAGAAGGGTTTCGCGTCGTCATGCCCACATGGTAGCAAGCGGCGGTGTTTTTACGCTGGTTGATGGTTTTTTTGAAAATGGCGAGCTTCGCCGAAGCGTAAACCATGTTTATGTGAATGGAGCCCAGATTACTGACAAGGTTTTAAGCGATGGCGACAGCATCAGGATTGGCGAAACGCAGCTCGATTTTCGCATTGCCGCCTCGCCAGCCGGCCAGGAGCAGATCCAGTTTTCCTCCGCATCTTCCGTCAGTGGCGCCCGGCCCGGCATCAGGCCCGATTTTCCCATTGCATTCGAAAGCGTTGCCTCGAATGACGCAGGCCAAAAAGCTGCAATAATGCCATCGCCGGCCAAAGGAAAACAACAGGACAAAAGTTCGGATCAACCAACCGTAATCGAGGCCGAGCGAAACATCAATTACGACGATAAGCCTCTGGGAGCTACACAGCTCGAGATTTCAGCAAATGAGATAATTGGCCGTCAGTCGCACCTTTCGCTCGAATCCGAGCTGATTACGCCATCTGAAATCAAGGATTTGCGTCGTAAGGCAAAAATGCTTGAATTGCTCTACGAAATGAGCCGTTCGCTTGGTACGACTTTCGACCTAAAGGCGATTTTTGACCGTGCCACTGATTTGATCTTCCGTGGTACTCCCGCAGACCGTGTAGTTGCCCTGCTTGCTGATGAAACGCTTGATGGAAAGATTCTGGACTACAGCCTTGTCCCGCTCTCCGTAAAAATACGTGAAGAAGTTTCCAATCAATCAACCGGGCCGCTTACCATCAGCCGGACAATAACCAGAAAAGTAATGCGTGAAAAAGTCGCCCTTTTATCGCAGGATGCCCGCTCCGACGAGCAATTCAGAAATGTGGAATCCATTGTGGTACAGGGTGTAAGGTCAACTATCTGCGCTCCGCTCATTACTGAATCGAATGTTCACGGCGTTATCTATGCTGACCGGCTCGATCCTTTTGCGGCCTTCACTCCTGACCATCTTGAGCTTATCGGAGCTGTTGCCGCACAGGCTGCGTTGACCGTTGAAACCGTCAAAGCCCATAAAAGATTGGCACGCGAAGAAGTTGCAAGGGCGAATTACAGCCGTTTTATGCCCGAATATGTCGTAAAGCAGCTTCTTAAAAATCCAGATTCATTCACGCTTGGCGGGGTCAATCAGGTAATAACCGTTCTATTTGCAGATATCAGGGGATTTACGAGCCTGGCTGAGCGTGAAGATCCTTCGAAGATAGTCTCTTTGCTCAACCGATATTTTTCTGAAATGTCTGAAATTATTTTCGCACATGGCGGGACTTTGGATAAATACATCGGCGATGGGTTGATGGCACTCTTTGGGGCACCTACCGCAAGCGAGGAAGACGCCCTAAATGCCGTAAAAGCCGCTGTTTCAATGCAGAAAAAGCTCCGCGATTTGAACAAAGAGCTCAGAAGCGAGGGGCTTGCCGAAATCGCTGTCGGCATCGGACTGCATACCGGCGAGGCACTCGTCGGCTACATAGGCTCGGATAAACGCAGCGAATATACGGCCATCGGTGATACGGTCAACCTTGCGGCACGGCTGGAATCCAACGCCGCCGGCGGTGAGATACTTATCAGCGATGCAACGGCCGAAGCCTGCAGAAATGTTATCCCTGTAAAAATCCGCGAACCTTTGACTGTAAAAAACCGGACTCAGCCCGTCAAAGTATTGGAGGTTCGCTGGGCCTGAAATTTTGCTCGGCTTGATTCGACTGAAAATGGGCTTGGCCTGTAAATCCTGAAACTCATCAAACTTCAAACGAAGTAGCTTCATTTTGACTGTATTGAAATGATGCTTTTAATCGTAAACTGAAACTGATCCATTTGTTTGTAATAGTGTATTTTTTTTAGTTTTTAAGCAGGTTTTCAGAAGATTGAAATAGAATTTTTCGCCGCAAATTGCAATCGTGAGATTTATCCCAAAAAGAAATATTCGCCTGCAGACGGAATTTTGTTGGAACTAGGTTGAGACTGGAATATAATTGTTTAACCGCGGCAAAATTTATTGATAGATTAACAAACCGGCATCTTGATTTTAAATATTTTTTTACAAGGTTTGGGTGATGCTCAAGAAAATTTCAAATTTAACCAAGCTGGTTACTGAACAGATGGCGATCGACCTTGGTACATCTAGGACGATCATCGCCGTCAAAGACAAAGGGATCGTCCTGGATGAGCCTTCATTGGTTGCCGTAAATGAAATTACAAACGAAATAATCGCCTATGGCAGCGAGGCTGCCGAGATGGCCGGCCGCGAAGGCCGCGATCTGGTAGTACGAGCTCCTTTGATTGGCGGCGTGGTTGCCGATTTCGAACGTACAAAGCAGATGTTGTCCTTTTTTGTAAAAAAAGCGAAATCGGGCGGTTCGAATCTTACGATCTCTGCCGTAATCAGCATGCCTTCAGACGTAACGCATGTTGAGCAGCGAGCATTGCAGAATGCGGCTGACGATGCCGGAATACGCAAAGTCTTTATGATGGAAGAGGGCTTGGCTGCCGCTTTTGGCGCAGGTATAAACCCAACGGACAAAAAGGCTTCGGCGATTGTAGATATCGGTGCAGGAACTACCAGTGTATCTATCGTCGCCAGAGGTTCTCTTGTCCATTCTGCTAACGAAAGGTTTGGAAGCAATGAGATCAATAGTCAGATTGCGACGCATCTCAGGCGTCACCGCGGGCTGCAGGTTGGCGAAGAGACCACTGAAACCCTTAAAACAACTTTTGTCTCGGCATATTTGCCTGAGGATATTTCCCAGACTATCGAAGTCAGGGGCAGGGATGTTGAGACCGGAAGCCCTTCAGCAGTTGAAATTACCGCCGGAGAACTCTATCCGGTAGTAGAAAATGTCGTAAGGCGCGTTGCCATTTTGGTAAAAGATACGCTCACCGAATTGCGTCCCGAGGTTGCGGCAGACATTTACGATAGAGGAGTTATCCTCACCGGCGGAGGAGCTCTCCTGAAAGGCCTGGATCAATACCTCAGGTCGTATATCAACCTCGCAGTTACCGTTGCTGAAGAGCCGCAGTATGCCACAGTGATGGGGCTGGTAAAAATGTTCGATAATCCGGAATTACTGGAAAGGGTTTCAAAAAATGAATTGAGCGTTCTGCAAAATGCCGAAATTCCTTTCGAAGCCTGACCGGCACTCAATTTCAGATTCAGCGAGCCTCGATAATTCCTACAATGACCTCGCGCTTTCTTGGGCCGTCAAATTCACATAGAAAAATCCCCTGCCAACGGCCTAAAAGAAGCTTTCTGTTTTCAAAAGGAACAGTTGCAGAAGAGCCGATCAGAGATGCCTTGGCGTGAGCATCGGAATTCTGCTCAGCATGCTTAAAGTAGGATTTGTGCCGTGGCGCAAGCTCAGCCAGCAGCTTTATCAGATCGCTTTTAACGTCCTCGTCAGCATTTTCATTTATGGTTATTCCGCAGGTTGTATGCCTTGTAAAGATATTTACAAAGCCGGTTTCAAATTCTGCATTTGCCAAAAATTCTTCAACCTTATCAGTAATTTCAATGAAATCTTCCCTTCGGCTTGTTTCAATAAAGAGTTTTTTCATTTCCCGCTATTTCCTGTAGTTTTCCCCGGTTAAAATCCGGAACAAAATTGTTTATCAAAAGTATTTTTTGCAGTAATTGCACCTTTCTTTGACAAAGTATGCTGATAAAGAAATTTTAACCATTACTGCAAATTAATTTTAGCCTGGAAGATCGAGGACTGCCTGCCTGCTATATGTCCAGGCCTGTTTGATTTACGTATGCCGCAGAAACGAAAAGCCCCCGGCTGACTATGCCGGAGGCTTTTTTGCATTGAAAACAATGAGACGGGCAAATTTTCCCGGTCTCAAAAAGTTGCTTAGATTTAAATAAAAAACGGAGCCAGCACCAAGGTGATCGTCGCCAACAGCTTTATCAAAACATGCAGTGATGGTCCTGCCGTGTCCTTGAAAGGATCGCCGACGGTGTCACCGACTACAGCGGCTTTGTGCGGGTCGCTGCCCTTGCCGCCATAGGCTCCTGTTTCGATAAACTTTTTGGCATTATCCCAGGCACCGCCGCCATTGTTCAAAAACAGCGCCATCAGGATGCCGACAATAGTTGCTACCATCAGAAAGCCTGCAACTACCTCTGCACCGCTAGCCGAGGTTTGGGCCGAGCGCATGTTTGAATAAAGCAGCCGGAAGATCAATCCGATTGCAATAGGCAGCCCGACTGCCAGAAGACCCGGCAAAACCATTTCCTTCAGGGCAGACTTTGTAACGATATCAACCGTCCTTCCGTAATTCGGCTTAGAAGTGCCGGCCAGAATTCCGGAATCTTCGCGAAACTGTGCCCTTACATCTTCGATAACGACCTGGGCTGCTTTTCCGACAGCTCTGAGTGCCAGCGATGCAAAAAGCAGTACAAGCATTGCCCCGAAAAGTGCTCCGATAAACACGGACGGATTGGCAAGGTTGATTTTTTCCAGAGTCAATCCGTAATGGGCAAGCTCATCAAGGTATGCTGAAAACAGAAGGAAAGCAGCCAGAGCGGCTGAACCCACAGCATAGCCTTTTGTCAGCGCCTTTGTGGTATTGCCGATTGCGTCCAGCTTGTCTGTTTTTTCCCTCACTTCGCC
>DATLZX010000179.1:0-8326 GCA_035573795.1 Pyrinomonadaceae bacterium
CGTCGCCGTCACGCAGTGCCCAGTCTCCATGCACCCAGATTTTCGGAAATCGGCTCCAATAAGTCGCAAGGTATCTTTCCGGCTCGTTCCAGAAGCCCCTGGCCATTCCAATCCAGGGTTTTTTGATCACCAGCTCGCCTACTTCACCTTCGGAAACGGTTTTTCCGTTCTCATCGAGTATGTCAGCATCTATTCCCAAACAAGGGGCAGAAAAGCCGCACGGTTTGATAGGCAAAAGCGGGTTGTTCATCAAAATCCCGCCTGAAATTTCAGTCCCGCCGCTGTAATTTATAATTGGAATTTTCCCTTTTCCTATGTTGTTGAATAACCACCACCAGGGATCGGGATTCCATGGTTCGCCCGTTGAGGCAAGAATCCTCAGTTTACTCAAATCGTTTCTTTTTACTTTGACGCCGTCAGAATCAACGCTTGCCTGTGCCCTGATTAGCGTAGGCGAGATTCCAAGCGCTTCCACTTCATGCCTTGCGGCAAATTGCCAGATTCTATCAAGCTCAGGATAATCCGGAGCGCCATCAAAAAGGCATACCACAGCGCCATTGATCAAGGCTCCATAAATCAACCAAGGCCCCATCATCCAGCCAATGTCAGTGTACCAGCAAATTTTCGTACCCTGACCGACATCTGTCCCGAATGCCATGTCCTGCGCGGCTTTGATGGGAAAGCTGCTGTGGGTATGGGCAATCCCTTTGGGACGGCCTGTGGTCCCCGAGGTGTAAAGAATTATCAAGGGATCTTCAGCGAGGGTTTTTTCCAAAAGAGGGGTGCCCTCATCTAGCGCCGCTTTATCTTTTTCTATCTCAATGCCCAATACCGAATAGATTTCTGTTTTGTAACCTTTGAAAAATTCTGAAATCTGACTTTGAAGAGCTTTTAGCTTCTTTTCATCCGAGGCTGTTGCGATTCTGGGCGAAATGATGACGGACTGGATTGATTGAGATGCTTTGACGGCTTCGGCTGCCCTTTCGAGCATGTCAACCCATTTTCCGCGTCTGAAGGTGCCGTCAGCAATTATCAGCGCCTTTGCCTTGACTGCTTGCATTCTTGCCGTAATTGCTTCAGCCCCATAGCCCGAAAATACAGGGACTGCGATTGCCCCGATTCTGGCTATCGCCATTAACGCAATCACAGTTTCCGGAACCATCGGCATAAAAATGCCTACAGCATCGCCTTTTTTTACTTCACTATTTCTCAAAATACCTGCAAGCCGGACTGCCTCTCCCAGCAAATTTTCATAGCTTAAGCTGAATACATCGCCTTCTTCACCTTCCCACAAGATTGCTGTATTTTTACCAAAGCCTTTTTCAATCCAGCGGTCAAGGCAAGCTGTCGAAATATTCAACCCTGCTCCAATCAGCCATTTTGCAAATTCAGGTCCTTCGGACGTATCGAGCGTCCGTTCTGGCTTTGGGTCAAATCGAATATCCAAAAATTTTATGACCTGCTCGGTAAACCACTCCGGATCCTCTATTGACTTTTTATAACCACTCTCAAAGTCATTCACTTTGATCTGATTGAGAAACTCAGTAAGCCTGGCTCTTTTGCGGGTTTCTTCATCCGGCTGCCAGGCTACGGGCTGTTCTTTTAATTCAGCTTGCGGCATAACTGCTTATATTTTATCCATAGTTTGAAGTTAATTACAGTCTGCCCGGTAAATGCGTTTTTTCTTCTATATGCTTTCCCCTAAATGTTTTCACCGATTTATTTAAACGGTTTCAACACAAAAAAACTGCCTGCGGAGTAACAGGCAGTAAAAGTGTATTGGCAATCATTTTTATTGACAGTTATTCAACAAATTCATCCTCGGTCAATAGCACTGAACTCTGCTATTTGATGCAATTAGCCAACGATTACAAACCTGACAAATTTGCAGGCAACTAGCCGGGGCACCTATGGCAAAGGACGATTTTGGTCATCATGTTTCTGCTTGTAAATATGCCGGCTTGACTGGTTGAGTTCTCTCTGCAGGCGCAACCGCTCGCTTGGAGACAGGCCGTCTCCGCTGCGTCTGAACCTGGCTTCTTTGATCCTGATCTGGGCCTGCTCTTTCTCCAGGCGAATCGCCTCACGGCGGGTCAGGCTGCCATTTTTAATACCGCTGACAATCCTTTCCTGCTGCCTATGCTCCCTTTTGTTTATGCTTCGCGGATGCGAAGTCTGTGCATTGACGCTTGAAGTAAATATAAATCCGGCTGCAAAAAACACCATTCCAAAAATTAGCTTTTTCATACTTGATACTCCCGTTTGATTAATTATTTGTTTTTGATTTCAGAGGAGAGTATTTTAGAACTGTTGAAAAAAGGCTTTTATAAAACGTTTTCGCCATTTCTCAACTGTAGAATTAGACGCCCCTGAGCCGGATTTGGACGAAAAACATATCCGCTTTTTTACTCGCTATTTTTTTAAAAAGGCATTACTACAGCAATAAATACAAGTGCTTCAGCCTCGAATTCCGACAAAACACAAAAAAAAATTTATTAAACCCCTGCTTGTCAATTGCCATCAAAGCCACGGTATTTGATAATTTTATTGTCATTTACCCACAAACAATTTATTGTTTTCTCGAGTGATGAGCAGCAACATAGTCCCGATACCATTGCCATCAAATCTGTTCAAGGATAAGTCTGCAATAATTACAGGTGCTTCAAGAGGTGTAGGAAGGGCAACGGCCCGCCGGCTTGCCGAGGGTGGAGCAAATGTGCTGATAAACTATCTGCAAAATCACACCGAGGCCGAAGAAACCAGGCGGCTTTGTGAGGGCTTTGGTGTAAAGGCCTTACTGCATTCAGGCGATGTTTCTAATTTCGAAACAGCACGTCAGATTGCAGAGCACGCAGTCGAGGAATTTGGAGGGATTGATTATCTCGTGCTTAATGCCGGTATTTGGGAAGGCTCTCCGATAGAAAACATGAGCGAGGAAACGTGGAACCGCGTCCTGAATACCAATCTTAAAGCTGCCTGGGCAATGTCAAAAGCCTGCGTCCCCGCAATGAAACGCCGCGAAAAAGCAGCAATTGTCCTGGTTTCATCAACTGCCGGACAGCGTGGCGAAGCCAATTACTCAAACTATGCAGCTTCCAAAGGCGGCCAGATTTCCCTCACAAAATCACTAGCTACAGAACTTTGTCCTAAAATACGCGTAAATTGCGTTGCTCCCGGCTGGATCGAAACTGCAATGGTCAGGCCGGTTTTCGAGGACGAAGAATATAAACGGCAGGTACTGGACTCTATACCGCTCAGACGCATGGCATCGGCTGATGATGTTGCACTTTCTATCTGCTTTTTGCTTTCTGATTGGTCTCAGCATATTACCGGTGAAATACTCAATATCAATGGCGGGGCTGTCCTCTGCGGTTGAACATCCTGCTCCTGACTACTTTTGGCGGCCGAGCTCCTGAAACACTACTTGCAGAGAAACGCCACAGTTTGTAGTTATTATCCGGTTTGTAGTTATAATATTTAATTCGAAATAACAAAGGTTGTTAAAGTATTTTCTTAAGCCGAATTAAACCAATGACTATGCTTGATTCGATCGACCCAAAACTCTCGCATAGGCCAACCAGGCGCTGCGAGGAGTGTGATGAAGAAACAAATCATTACATAATCAGATTCAACCCCAAAAACGAGCCAAGAGTAATCTGCCATAACTGCCTTTCAAGAGAGGAAAAAGGCTTTTTCGCGAAACCTGGCTTTCAAAGGGCCTCGCGCTGGGGCGTTATTCCCAGATGATTTTTCGCCTTTGGTCGCTCCTGCTGTCAATTCATGTCAATAAAAACCCTGTTTAACTTTATTTAATATTTTTTTTCGAGGTGATTGACTAAGCGGCTCCCCAATTGCAGTTTGAACAAGAAGCCGTGGCTTTTATCAAACAAAAAGACTAAAGCCGCAAAAGCTTTACGGCAATCATCAGAAGTTTAGTGAATTATTTGTCGGCTTAAAGCATTCAATGGCTGTTTAACAAATTTCTCCTGGCAACCTAAATTAAAAATAATCTAATTCGGCTAATCTGGAAAAATCCGATGGCAGTTTTGAAACTATCTGAATACCCTGCACCCGTCCTGGCACAACGTGGCAGTGAAGTTACGGAATTTGACGACAAACTTCAGGCCTTGATTGCAGATATGTTCGAAACCATGTATGCAGAAGAAGGCGTCGGGCTGGCTGCGCCACAGGTCGGGTTATCTCTGCGTTTATTCGTAATGGATTGCGACGGCATCAAACTCGTTGCCGCGAATCCCGAAATTATTCACACCGAGGGCGAACAAACCGGCCAGGAAGGCTGCCTTTCTGTCGGCAAAGTCCCCGCAGTGCTGACCAGGGCACTGAAGGCAAAACTAAGGGCACAGGATGAAAACGGCAATTGGTTTGAAAAAGAAGCCGAGGGCTATGCCGCAAGATGCTTTCAGCATGAGACGGATCATTGCAATGGGACTTTGTTCATTGATCGCTTGCCAAAACTACGCCGCGAGATGGTTATAAAACGATTCAGAAAAGAAAAAAGGCTTGGCTGAAATTCATGTCTCTCGCAAATACTGACGACCGGAACCCGCGACTCTCTTCTAATCGAATCTATTCCAAAACGTTAAGCTATCAAATTAAAACCTGACATCTTTTATTGGACAAGCAAAACGCTTTTGACAAACAAATTGCCCGGAGAAGTACGGCATCAGCCTGATAATTAGCCGCAAAATGCTACTCCCTTAGTTGGCAGTCTCAAATTTCAATCACGTTTCAACCACAGCAAATTTTCGCTAAAAAGGCTTTTTCAAAAAAAGGTATTTCCACAACAAAAAAATGTGTTTCCATTTGATTAAACTTGTTGAAAATACAGGCACTTAGCCCACTTACTTTGCTTTGCTAAATCACTTTTTCATAAAAATCATTTTGTAAATCGGCAATCCTCTGGCAAGAACGCTTTTTTCTCTTTCGGATTTTACCGGAAACGGGCTTTGATCAACTTCATGGCTGCTGAATTCTCCGCTCGCATCGAATATTGACTTTATTTCTTCCATCAGAAAATCAATATCCGTCTGCACGAATATTTTCTGATTTTTTATAAGCTTGTCCGAAAGTGCAGCAACCAACCCGTCATTGACCATGCGTCTTTTAGCATGCCTTTTTTTGAACCATGGATCAGGAAATTGTATTACCACGTATTCGATTTTTCCCTTTGGAATATTTTCTATGAGCCGTCCTAGCCAAAGCATTGCATTGCCAAAAACATAATACAGGTTATCCAAGGCTCTTTCTCGGGCAATTCGGTTGGCTTCTATAACCAAAGGCTGGCGAATTTCAATACCGAGATGATTCCAATCTTTTTGAATTTCTGCCAGCTCAAGCAAAAAACGCCCCCTTGCCGAGCCGATGTCTAAGATCAAAGGTTTTTCAATATCTCGAAAAATGGAAGAAAACTCTATCGGGGCTGGCTCACGCCGAAAATATGGCGCAAGCGGATTTACATGCTGATGAATCCTTATCCTGGACATCTCAGATAATTTTATTAGATTTTCGAATTAAGTGAGTTTCAGAATTTTTAATGCCGCAAATAATGCAGCCGCGAGAAAGCCAACCAAAGCAGCAAAACCCAAAAATACGATTAAAGGCGATGAAATGCGAGGATCAATCCGTTTATCGCTCGGTATCTGGATTAGTCCGTAGATTGCTCCGGCGCAGAATCCACCAAAATGCGCAAAGTTATCTATGAATTGATATGCGATGATCCCAATCGCCGCAATAAGTGCAATGTTTATTAAAATACTTTTCAGAAACCCCGGCGGCAGTTGACCTCTTCGCAGATAGCCATAAATGGTGAGATAACCTATTAGTCCCATAATACCGCCTGAGGCGCCGATGGATATCGAATCCGGCAGCATAATCGTGCTCAGAAGGCTGCCGGAGATAATCGAAATGACAAAAACTATCGCTAGATGAGCCCGTGCCGAAATTGCCTCTATCAAAGAGCCGAAGCCGTATAATGCCTGAGAATTAAAGTAAATATGCAGAATGCCTCCATGCAAAACACCGCAAGTCAAAAGCCGCCAATACTCTCCGTTTTCTATCACCCTATACTTGACTAAACCGGCTGCCTCTACGCTGTTCTCGAGGCCTGACAAAACCGCCAGCACATAGCAAAATACTATTATGGCAACCAGTGTTGTTGAATAAACAGGCTTTCGGTCAACCGAGCCTTGCAGAAAAGCAATAGCCTCAGGCGAGGGAACGATATCCTGTAGTTTCAGTCGGCGTGCGTCAATCAGTCCGTAAATTCCGGCAGCCAGGGCAAATAACCCTATGATGAAAAGAATGCTTTTGAAAAGTATCGAAAAATCAACTTTTGCCCCCGCTAGTGAGAAAACCAGCAGCCATCCAACATGCGCCAGAATTAAAACCGCTCCGATGCCTATCGCCCAATAAGAGCGTCGCCTGATGGTTCTTTTTTCCTGCTCAAGGTACTCCTCAGGCGTTAGTTGTGGCTCTTCACTTTCGTTTTGCAGCTCTTGGGTAAATATCATCTATATAAAAATTCATCTGGTATTTTCAGGAAAGTGCAATTTGAGCCGATGTTTTTCGCGATATCGCGAGCCCGGCTCCAATCAGATAGCCAGCCCTCCGTCAGCCTGAATAACCTGCCCCGTTATGTAACGAGCATCGGTTGAAAGCAAAAAGCATGCGATCGAGGCAACTTCCCGAACATTTCCAAGCCTTCCCAAGGGGATCGAGGCAAGTATTTTCTCTCTATATTCCGCATTCATCTCTGCCGCCATTTCGGTCTCTATAAGGCCCAGCGCCAATGCGTTCACCGTAATATTCCTGCTTGCAACCTCTTTAGCCAAAGCCTTTGTCAAACCTATCATTCCTGCCTTTGAGGCTGAATAATTGCTCTGGCCGATCATCCCGACAACGCCGCTGATAGATGTGATATTCAATATCGAGCCGCCTTTCTCGCTTTTCATCATCGGCCTCAAAGCCGCTTTGGAAAAATTCCAGGCACCTTTGAGATTTGTATCTATTACGGCGTCCCAGTCCTCTTCTTTCATACGCAAGATCAACTGATCGCGGGTGATCCCGGCATTATTGACCAATAAATCCACCCCGCCGAAAGCCTCTGTAACCGCTTTTATAAAATCAGCCGCCGCAGCCGTATCAGCTACATCGCATTGCTGCGCAAAACCTTTTACTCCCTTTCCCTCGATTTCTTTTAACAAATCATCGGCCTGCTCCCGGCTTTTAGCAAAATTGAATGCAACGTTTGCACCGAGTTCGGCCAGTTTCAAAGCGATTGCCCGCCCTATACCACGCGTTGCACCGGTGATGACGGCGTTGTAGCCATTGAATGTTTTCTCGCTCAAATTTGTCTGCTCCTTATAGATTTATTTAAAATTCGATTCTATTTAGTTACCTTACCGTAGGTCAAAATCTCATGCGGCCTTTCACTTATGCTTTAACAGCCGGGCTGATCTTTGACTAGCCGTTTTAACCAATTACTTTTACCCTCATTTATGATTTATTGAGGTTTATTAAGTCACTCCAATGCGAATATTCATTTTCTACTAAGCTATTCTTTCGAATTCACTTTTGCCGGGCTTTTGATTTTTCGAGCTTGAATTTATACTAGCGGACTAATCTGCAAAAACAATGAGAGTACCGGCTGCTGAAATACTTAAAGACTTCCCAAGGGGTGACACCTGCCCTGGAGTAAGCCGGCTTACGGCTTCTCTGCTCCTCGATTTTTTTGGAAAAGAGGGCAAGTTTACTTTGCTGGATTTGCCCTGCGGAAGTGGTCAGATCTCAGTTGCCTTAAAAGATTTGTTTCCCTTGGCGGATATTTTCAGTGCAGACTTTAAGCCCTGCGTTTTAAGCAACCAATCTGACAAAACTGCCTCACCATATCACTATATCCGCCTGGATGCCTCAAGCGGAACGCTTCCTTTTGGTGATAACCTTTTCGATGTAGTTCTTGTAATTAGTGGAATAGCTGAATTTGGAAATCGCGATGCTTTTTTAAGTGAGGTTAACAGGATACTAAAGCCCGGAGGCTATTTATTCATTTCAAATGACAATCAATTCACCGTGCGTGACCGCTTTCTTTATCTTTTATCGGGCAGGACCAGATCGGCAAGGGCGAACCTTGAAAACATTGACTCTACCTGGCGAACCCTTCCCGCCCCGCAACTTATCAAAATGCTGGGCAGATCCGGCTTTTATCAAGAGCAGATAATCTACACAAAACCCAATACCACTGAGTTGCTGTTCTTTCCCTTTGCAGCTCCGTTGATGCTTTCCCAATATCTGAACAACCTTTCAGAAG
>DATLZX010000180.1:0-4109 GCA_035573795.1 Pyrinomonadaceae bacterium
TCAGCCACCTTGATCTGATGCTTCGTCATCACGATTTGCCGCAGGGAAAATCAATGACAGGGTGATGGAAAGTCCAAGGGCAACCAATACTACAGCCAATGAGACATTTATTGCAATACGATCAAATTCGTGAGCTTCCCAACGGTGTAAAAAAACTGCGAGGCTGCTGCCCTGCGCACCTCCAGATAATAATAACATTAGCGAGACCAATAATGGCAGAAGCATTTTTACACCTATGAAACTTAAAATAAAGGCCAGTCCATACTTTAAAAGGTGAAAACGGTCTGCCAGCTCCGCCAAAAGGAAGTAAAACGTCCTCAGCCCAAGGATCGCAAAAATATTCGAGGTATAAACTATAAATCTATCTGTGGTTACACCGAAAATTGCCGGTATCGAATCAACCGCAAAGACGACATCTACAAGGTTTATGACAATCAAAACCAGCAGAAGCATCGTCCCCATTCGTTTGCCGTTTTCCCTGATTATGAATTTATCGCCCTGATATCCTTCGGAAATCGGCAGGATCCTGGTTGTGAGCTTTACGATACGGCTTGCCTCCGGATTGAACCCTTCGTCTTCGTCAAACATCTTTATGCCCGTATAAATCAGAAATGCGCCGAAGAGATAAAGAAGCCACTCAAACCTTTCGACAAGCTGCGCTCCCGCAAAAATCATCACCAGTCGCAATACTAGTGCCATGAAAATTCCCCAGAAAAGCGCCCGGTGCTGAAATTTTTTAGGAACACGAAAATAAGAGAAGATAAGCAGAAATACGAAAAGATTATCAATCGAGAGAGACAGCTCTATCAGATAACCGGTAAAAAACAACTTCGCTCTGTCTCCGCCAAATTGATAAAAGACGAAGGCTCCGAAAACGAATGCAAGCGAGACCCAGATCAGGCTCCAGGCCAAGGTTTCCTTCCGGCTCGGTGTATGTGAACGGCGATTTACTATGCCTATATCAACGAAAAGGGCAGTAAGTACGACGACAAAGAAAACAACCCAAGCCCAAACAGGATACGTTTGACTAATATCCATATTCCGATCGAAAAAAAATGCCCTCTGCAGAAAATTTTTGGAAAGTTTATCTCCCTTTGCCTAGCCGGCTGCTAATCCCTGCAGAACACGCAAAGCTCAATTTTACTTTATTTACAGCAGAAAAGTTGATTTGCCCCAAAGAGAAAATTGCAAAATCAAGTCTTCAAAGAAAGAGTGTCTGTTGATTTGGCCGGAATTGTCGCCTGAAAACAATCTAAATTCTCGGAAAAATACTCCGAAAGCCTGACATCTAAAAGCTTTTTATAATCCTTTGATAGCTTTTTAATCTTTTGAAAACTTTTTAATCTTTTCAAAACTTGATTTATCTTATGAAAACTTTGTTTATAAAGACGCTTTCGGTGCCAAAAAATTGCCCCCTCGAAACCTATTCAACCTAAACTGAAAATTTTTCAACTTAAATTGAAATCTATACAGCTTAAACTGAGACCTACTCCACCCAAACACCGGCTATTAAATCAGTGATTGCCTCTAGGCCGTTTGCGTCCGCTTGGCTGAAATCGGCTAGCTTGTCACTGTCAACATCAAGCACTCCAAGAGGTGCAACACCTTTACCCTTGATTGGAACGACGATTTCCGACCTTGCAAGCGAACTGCAGGCAATGTGACCGGGGAAGGTATTAACATCTTCTACGATAATCGTCTCGCCTCGAACATAGGAAGTGCCGCAAACGCCTTTACCCAAAGCAATTCGGGTACAGGCAAGCGGTCCCTGGAATGGCCCCAGTACAAGCTCCTCGCCGCGCCGTATATAAAAGCCCACCCAAAAGAAACCAAAGGCTTCCTTCAGGATAGCTGCGGTATTTGCCAGATTAGCTATCAAATCCCTTTCTCCCTCGATAACTGCCCTTATCTGCGGGATTATTTCTTCGTAAATAGTTTCACGGTCTGCACCCTTTGTAAAAAAAAGTTCTTCGGCCATAGGCTTATACTATAATTTTGTCATCGTTTTCTTCAGGCCGCAAAAAAGGTCTGTCGGCAATCTTGTAATAGCATGTAAATGCTGATTTCGGCGGCCTGGTTAAATTTTATTAGCTTATGTGTAATTGATTTTGAGTCTATTTCGAGCTTTTCGGCTTATAGTGCAAAACCTCTGCTTTTTCTATCGTGATCATTGCTCCGCAGCCGGCTTCCTCTATCAGCGAATTCGCAATTTTCAGAAATTGATCTATTTTGTCTGATTGGTCAACGATTTCAACCACTATCGGCAGATCAAAGGAGAGGTCCAGAAGCTTTGCCGTGTGTATCCTGCTGCTTGCTCCGTAGGATAAAATACCACGAATTACCGTTGCACCTGCTATGCCGTTTTCTTTCGCGGCATAAACCAGCGCCTCATATAGCGGCCTCGAATTCGCTTTATCCATTTCACCGATAAATATCCTTAACAGCTTGCTGTCGCGATCCAATTCCATATTTATATCAACCTTACAATTTGTATTCCCAGATACGTTGCAGCCAGTCCAAGCACAATGCTGAAAACAAGATTCATTCCAAAATAGAAAAATTGTCCGTCCTGAAGTAGTTGAATGTTTTCATAAGAAAAGGTCGAAAACGTAGTAAGACCGCCGCAAAAACCTGTAGTTAAAAATATGCGCATTTCAGGACTCAGTAACTGTCCGCGTTCGCCTAAACCAAATAAGATACCGATTAGCAAACATCCGACGATGTTTACCGAAAGCGTGGCAAAAGGAAAGTAAGTTATATTCAGGTGAGAAAAAAGAAGTGCGGCGAGATACCTGACAATACTGCCGAGAAAACCGCCCAAACCTACAATTAAAATGCTCCTGACCATAATTTTTTATTCAAACTACAGCAGGAGTCATCAGCTTTTTGCAAGCGGTTTTTTCAGTCCGGGAAGACCCCATTTCCCACTTAAGATTAAAATATCAATATTTAAAAACTTAAGATTAAAATATCAATATTTAAAAACAATTGCCAATCGAATACTTGAACCCTGCCTATGCGATAAATAATTCCGTTTCCGGATCAATCAAAAAATCTTGCACTCCTTATCCTTTGGCAAAACTGCTCATTTTTTCATCAAGCAATTTAGAAAAAGCTTTGATAATAATCTTGCCGGCTAAACTGAGGCTTTCTGCCACAATGGCCTTGGAAACCATCCGATAAGAACCTCTGCCGTAGCGTGTTAAGCTGAGGCTTTCTGCCACCATTAACCGTTTTATCGTTCTCTATCTTCCCGCTTCGGCCAGCGGTTTGGCTGCGAGCCTTCTTCTGGCAGCTTTCACGATTTCTTCCGACTTTTCAACAGTTTCGGCAATTGCTGTCAGATGCCCCATTTTTCTTCCGGGACGCGGCTCGCTTTTTCCGTATAGATGCAGTTTAACCTCCGGGTATGCTAAGGCAGATTGCCAATCCGGCTCTCCCGTTTCCCAAAGATCGCCCAGCAAATTTGCCATTGCCGCAGGACTTTGAAAGCGGGTCGAGCCAAGCGGCAGCCCGCAAACTGCCCTTACCTGTTGTTCGAACTGCGATGCGATGCATACATCAAATGTAAGATGGCCGGAGTTGTGCGGGCGCGGAGCGATTTCATTTACCAATAAATCGCCTTCCCTGCTCAGAAAAAATTCAACGCAAAAAGTGCCGATGTACTCAAATTTTTCCGCAATCGTCCTTGCGATTTCGACGGCATCCTTTTCCACACTTTCCGGCACTCTTGCCGGAGCAACCGAGATATCCAGAATATGGTTCCTATGCTCATTTTCTATCAGGCCATAATGGGCAAACTCACCATTTATACCCCGCACCGCAATGATCGAAACCTCTTTTTCGAAATCAATGAATTTCTCGAGCACTGCCTGACTGCCGGCCAGGGCGGCAAATGCCGGCTCTATATCGTGCGGCTCGCGGAGCATGGTTTGACCCTTGCCATCGTAGCCATAGCCGGCTGTCTTCAAAACGCAGGGAAAACCGATTTCTCCCGTTGCCCTGTATAAATCATCCAAAAGGTTTATCTGCCTGAAATCAGCTACCGGCAGCGCGTTTTCTTTCAAAAACCTCTTTTCGCGCAGCCTGTTTTGTGTAATGTATAAAAC
>DATLZX010000181.1:0-3296 GCA_035573795.1 Pyrinomonadaceae bacterium
AAAACGGAAAGTGGAAAACAATGTATTACATTGAAAAAGAGAGTTTAACACTCTCTAATTATAATAAAAACACAATTCACGAATAATCCAGAAAAGTAGGAAAAATTTTCCGTTCGTCGAACCTGTTGTAAGATCAATAACTTAAATTAATTAGCCGAGGATGCTGGGGGGAGTACCCGGCATTGATTTGTTAGAATCAACAAATGCTTTTAACTGAAATAGATATTAAAGATTTCCGCAATTTAGGGGGAAAAATATCTTGCGGTAAAGACAAAAATATTTTACTAGGTGAGAATGGCCAAGGCAAGACAAATTTGTTGGAGGCCATCTATACGCTCACAACAGGCCGTTCTTTCAGGACCACCAAAATTAACGAAGCGGTTGCATTTGGTGCCGGCAGCGCTGCAATTAGCGGCGAGATAATCAGGGCAAACGGGCTGCGGCGCTCGCTGCAAATCATTATCGAGGGAAAAAGCAGGAATTTTTACATAAACGGAAAGCGTGAGTCCGCAAACAGGTATATCGAGTCGGCGCACAGCTTTGTCTTCAATACCGAGACGTTGGAAATAATACGCGGAGGCCCCGAAAACAGACGGGATTTTCTCGACCGCTCGATCTGCTCGATTTATCCGGCCTTTACAAAGACCCTGGCAGATTACGCCCGCGTGATAAAACAAAAAAACGCCCTGCTTACAAAAGCACAGGAAGATGGCCGGCCGGGCGTAAAACTTGGCGATGAAATTGCACCCTGGAACGGCCAGCTTATAGGCCTGGCAGAAAAAATTCACCGTGCGCGGACGCGTTTTGTTATGAGGATGAATGAAAATCTACCAAGAGGGATTTTCGATGGTGAAAGGCTTGAAATCCGATACGTTTCAGCATTGGAAGGAAAAGGCGACTTGAATGAATATGCACGATTGATCAAAGAAAGGCTGGAATTGCGGCTGGATGCAGAAATCTCTGCCGGCCATTCGCTAATCGGCCCACATCGGGACGAACTCGAAATCAATTATGATGGCCACCTTTTGAAAAAATACGGCTCGGCCGGCCAACAGAGAAGCGCCGCCCTGGCAATGCTTTTAAGCAATATAGAGCTATTTCGCCAGCAAATGGATGAATACCCGATACTTCTGCTCGATGATCTGGATGCGGAGCTTGATTACAGACGCATCAGTCAATTATTGGAATATCTGGAGGGAAAACTGCAGGTTTTCATATCTACATCGAAACCCACATTTGCCGAGCGCTTCAAACAAGGTGCCGATTTATTCGAAATAGACAAGGGCAGAGCAAAACGCCGGGATCCGGAGTCTAGAACTGCGGCGGCCGACCATCCGGGTAAATAAAGATATGAAAGCAGGCATTTGCGCCGTATTCGATGAGCGCATCCAGCTTGCCGGCTCTTTCCATTTCGGCAAGCTTCTGCATGACGAAATTCTGCTCTTCGGCAGTCATATGCTTACGCGCAAGGTCGAAGGCGCAGCCTGAGGTATGCGGCGGCAAAGAGCCCTCTCCGCGTACCTTGAATGAGTTTGGATTATTTGCATTAAGATCCTTCTGATAATCCATTGACCTGGTAAGCGAGGTTACCCTTAGCGGCCTGCCAAAACGAGCAAAATAGGCATTGGCAATTTCAAGCAGGATCGGTTTCGCCCTTGGGTGAAACATCCTTAGCAGGCGGATCCTCATCTGCTTGCGGTCAGCCGGATTTGAAAGGTCATATTTCTTTCCGGAAAAATTTTCAGCGAGCCTGGATAGAAAAGCGAATTTCGGGTGGCCGAGCAGTATCTCGGAGCGGTTATCCGGAAAAGCAAATGATGTAAAAGGGGCGTCACTGGCCGAGCCGCCTACGTCGAGATAATAACTTTGCGCCGCCATCGGCATTTCTATCAATTCTTTATTGAGGCGCTTTTCTGCAAGGTCAGCAAAATCAAGCGGCTGGCGATAACCTGCCTTTTTCATTTCGGCCAGTTTCAATTTTTGTTTAATGACACCGTCGCCGAATAATTCTTTCGGGACAGCGAGACCGGCCGGCCTGATGCCGGTTTCGGCGCCGCCTCTGGGCTCGAGCGCTTTCCGCTGCCGGTCTGCAAAAAGGGCAGCGGAAACGTTCAGATCGGCTTCTTCAGTATCGCTGCTTGCAACGGTAACATCAGAAACGGAGTTTGCATCTATTTCCTTTTCGGCTGTTTCCCAGGATGCAATCAGGTCGTCGAGATCGTCTTCGTCCTCGCCGCCCAAAGGGTCAATGACCCTGACCGGTATACGTGATCCGCTCGGAATCTCGACGCGTTTATTAGCGGCCTGCTGCAAGGAGCGATTGCTTACAAAGTAATAGACCAAAATCCCGCCGACGACGAGAATCAAGAATGTAAGAGCAGCCGAGGCGGCAATAAGATAGACAGTATAATTGCCGCCAGTTTTTTTCCCAGTTTGCTGCTGTTTTGCGGGCGGTTGATTGACTGCTGCCGTAGGATTGGGAATGGCTGAAGTGCGGGATTGTTGGCTATGGGCAGGCGCCGGGCCAGGCGGGCTAGCGGAGACGCCGGCTGAGGATTCAACAGTAATCGTAGTATAGTTTCCGAGCCTGATCCGGTCGCCGATGAAAAGCTGTCTGGGCCTGCCGGAGATTCGCTCACCATTGACGAAGGTTCCGTTGGTGGAGTTTTCGTCAACGATGTAGAGCTCATCATTTTCGATGAAAAAGGTGGAATTCACCCTTGATAGGCCGGGGTCGTCAATTTTGATAGTTGCGAGATCGGTTCGCCCGACCGAGATATCGCCAGCGACATCAACAGTTTCTGAAGAATACGGACCAGCAATTCTTAAACGGAATGACACGGCAAGAGGTTATTCGGAAATTGAAGCGGCCAAGGCGGACAAGGTATCAAGATCGAGCCTTTTAACGAATTCGCTGAAATGAAACATGGTTTCATCACGGCAATTTTCGCAGAAAAAAGAAACGTCTTCGCCGAGGTACATATCTTTTAGGTAAAAAGCCACGAAACATCCGTAGCAGCGTTGAATCCGACTACCGAAGGCCTGTTCGAGCCTTTCCCTTTCTTCGAGGTTCATTTATTGAATATAGCATAATCAGAAGGCAAGGTTGATTTTTAGGAAAGCATTTGGTATAAAATAATCGTAATGGCTTACCTAAGCTCAAGATTTTGCCTCCATCATCACCATGCCGAGACCAACGGTTTCGTGCATGGAGTGGATCGTTTCTATAAGATGACTATTTAAAAGCTAAATATAAAATCTCAGATTCACCTCCGGAAACGGGCACGAAACCAAAA
>DATLZX010000182.1:0-4751 GCA_035573795.1 Pyrinomonadaceae bacterium
TAAAGGTTATGATCGTCAGTTTGTTTATTTGAATGCTGAACAAAGACAGCAATACCTGATGAGAGTCGGGGCTGGAAGAATATATAACTACCTTACAAACACTCCTTTTGCTGGAGAGACTAGTTTAATTTCACCGGGTAGTATGTATGTTATGGATACCGATGAAAGGCTTTACATTTTCAATGGAAAAGCCACTAATTACAATCACTCGAGCTTTTTATCGGGACATCCAGTAATTTGCGCAGGCACAATTTGGGTCATTAATGGTCGAATACATCGAATAACCAACAATAGCGGACATTATAAGCCGTCAAAAAAAGACCTAGCCGCATGCATTCGGGTAATTCTTAATTCTTATATTGATCAAAATTTTGAGGTTATTGTTATCCCTGGGGAAGTAACTTACCCGACCGCGCAAGACTTTTTGGCGACAATCCCAATACAATAGGCTGCGGAATTTTTTATTCGAAAGGGGGGTCGAGTAAAAGATAAAAGACTTTTTTGATAATTTTCAAGAACTGCTGGATTTGGCCGATGCCATTATTTTCTGACATCGGTTTTCGAAGATATAGCTCAAGGATTTATAGATCAGTTTGGAGCAAAGAAACGCCGGCGCATCGGAATTAGGCAATTTCGAAAATTCCACAAGGTCCATTCCGATGATACGCCGCCTTTTTGCTGTTTCACGGATTAGCTGAAGGGTCTGATACCAGCCTAGTCCGCCGGGTTCAGGCGTTCCGGTGGTTGGTACCAGGCTTGGGTCCAGCCCGTCAATGTCAATAGTCAGATAGACAAAATCTGTTAAAGAATCAACGGCGCTTTCGATCCAATCGGTCCTTCCGGCAATGTCTCGTGCCCAGAAAATTCTGGTAGGAAGTCCGGCAGCAACCGCCCTTGCCTCGTCCGTTGAGATAGACCTGATACCAACCTGGACGGAAGGAATCCTCAGGTCTTTAACAACTCTGGCCATTATCGAAGCGTGCGAATGCGGTGTACCGTCATAGGCGTCGCGCAGGTCAGCATGAGCATCTATCTGCAATACGCTCAAGTTAGACCATTTTTCCTTGTGGGCGCGGATTATCGGAGCAGAGATCGAATGCTCGCCGCCGATCGAGCAGAGGAATTTACCTGAGCCGATGTATTCTTTGGCACTCTCATAAAGTGCGTCCATCATTTCAGATGGAGTGGGGCGGGGCTCGAAGCACTCGAGAGTATGGATGCCGACCCTGAATACTTCTGTATCAGTTTCGTCATCGTAAAGCTCCATGTTCCTCGAGGCATCAATGATTGCCATCGCCCCCTCGCCGGTCCCGGTGCCATATGAAACAGTCCCTTCGTAGGAAATGGGCCAAACCAAAATATTCGATTTTTCGAAAGATGAAAGCTCGGCGTCATCAATCCCGCCAAAATTCATCGGCAGAAACTGTGATTCGGTCATAAAAATTTCCTACAAAGTCCTTTTAAGTGTTTTAATAATGTTTTTCAACGGAAAAGCTTGTTGATATTTTTTTAACTCATGGCACATCAATCATCATATCCTTTCCGGAGAAGCTAAAGTTCGGCCTCTTGCGGCCTTTCATATATTTTGCTGCTGTTTGTGATAGAGAGGTAATTATCACAGGCAATGCAATTGATGGGTCGCAGGAAACATAGGCTGTAGTAGCGCTCTTGGCCAGCCTGCCAAATGAATTAGTATGATTGCCTGAAAACGAAGGCGTCCTGCACTCCAGGGGCACGGTATCCGTCGTTATTGAAATTGCGTACTTATGGCCGCGGGGCGTTATCCGCATGATATAAGAGGCAATTTCAGATACGTTGAGCATATTATGGCTCTGCGTACTGCCAAGGGTGATCAGGGCAGAGTTTCTCGTTTTATGGCCTATTTGCATCAATTCGAGGGTATCCTGAGTGGTATCGAATGCAATCGAGGTTTTCTTTTCGAACCTGGCGCGAGCAAGCCCTATGGAAATTTCAGATGAAAACAGGTCAGGACAGAAAATCGGGACTCTTGCCTTGAATGCACTTGTGATTATGCCGTCTTCATGAGCAATTTCGGCTAATTCTCTTCCCAAGAGGAGGAGGAATTCACGAACAGAGTAGGACCTTCCTTGTTCCAATTGGTTTATCACGCTGCCTATCCATTCATCTGCTTCCTGATATTCTTCCTTGTTGGCAAGAACATCGCCCAGACGGATAATTTCTGCGGCAGAGAGCTCTTCGTCACTCATGCTTGGGTGACCTTGAAAGTGGTTTCTTCCGAGGGTCTCATGAATGTCATGGTAGAGAACTCCACCAGACATGATCAGGACATCTACAAAACGGTTTTTGATTACATAGGCAAGAAGGCGCCGCATTCCTGACGTAATCAGATTGCCGGAGCCACACATATAAATCGTGGAATTGTCATCCAACATGTCCAGCCACACACGGTGCGCTTCAGCCAACTGTCTCGCACCGAATCCGGCGCTTTCCATCTTCTCAAGCAAGCCAGCAACAGAGCGGTCCCTGTCAATGGCGACAGGGCGCATAGGTGCAGTCAAAAACTTAGAAGCCTTAGATTTTTTTTGAGCTACCATAAATTCTCCAAACTAAAAATTTCCAACTAAAGTAATCTGTTGCAAACAAAGCTTTTAGCGGCTCATACCATTTGGGGTCAGGTAAGTATAGCTTTCAGCCTGATCCTGGTAGTATTCGATCAATTGATTGCCGTCTTTTGCAGACAGATCTCCGTCAGCAATTCGCCGCATAACAGCCCTTCGGAAATGATCATGCAGCTGTTCAGCATCAAACCTGACCGAGGCCACCGCTTCTGCCAGTGTTGCACCATAAACTACTTTTTTAATGATGTAGCCATCTTCGCCGATATGTATATGAGCTTCATGGGGAACGCCAAACAGATTATGATTGCTCCCCATGACTTCCTGATATGCCCCGACCAGCATCATTGCGACGTAATAGGGCTCGCCTCGATTTAGCTTATGAAGTTCGAGGACCGGCTTTACGTCATGAAGGTCAACAAACTTGTCAACTATTCCATCTGAATCGCATGTGATATCACAAAGAGTAGCATATTCAGTAGGCTTTTTGTTGAGCCTGTGGATCGGGACTATCGGAAAAAGCTGTTCCAAAGCCCAATTGTCAGGTATGGAACGAAAAACTGAAAAATTTGCAAGATATTTGGCGCAAAGCAGCCTTCTGAGGTCATCGAACTCTTCAGAGACGTACTTTTTCTGCTGTGCATACTGGTCAGCCTTTTCACAAATGTCCCAAAAGAGAACCTCGCCCTTGCCCTTGTCTTCCAGCGAAATCAGGCCGAGATTGAACATTGTAAAGAGCTCCTCTCGGTGCTCGAGGGCATCGTGATAGTACTCACGATAGTTTTTGGCATTGATTGTCGCCCGCAGGTCTGCCAATTCTCTGACCACCTGCGGATCGTCATCGTCAACTTCCATAGGTGTCAGGTCTTCGACAACGGTTTCGATCTCGTCCTGTATGTTGGTTACAAGTACGGCATGGTAGGCAGAAAGAAACCTTCCGGATTCCTGAATGATTGTCGGGTGCGGGACATTCTCGTCCTCGCAAACGGTTTTAATTACATAGATTACGTCATTTGCGAACTCCTGGGCATTATAGTTTGCCGAAGACTCAAAAGACGTTCTGGAGCCATCGTAATCAACAGCCATTCCTCCGCCGACGTCCAGATATTCGATAGGAACCGACATCTGGCGAATCTTGGCATATGTTCTGGCCGCTTCTTTCATCGCATTTTTAATCCGTTTGATATCGGTAAGCTGCGACCCGATATGAAAATGTAGCAGCCGAAGCATACCGATACGGTCGGCTTCCTGCAGTCGTCTGATTACGTCAAGCACCTCGGTAGTGGTCAGGCCGAATTTTGCCGCCTCGCCGCCGGATTTTTCCCATTTGCCCGATCCTTTGGAGTAAAGCTTTACCCTAACGCCGACCATTGGCAACGGCATCGTGCTGTTTTCTTTTGCAAGCTCGTTTGCAATTGCCAGGGTATGTTCGAGCTCGCTCATTTTTTCAATTACGATAACAACCTTTTTGCCTGCGGCTGCCCCGGCAAAAGCCAGCCTGATAAAATCGCGGTCCTTGAAGCCATTCAGCACCAAAAGGCTGTCCGATGGTTGATCCAGCCCGAGCGCAGCATAAAGCTCTGCTTTTGAACCTGCCTCCAGGCCGAAATCGTACCTGGCGCCTTCACGAAGATATTCTTCGATTACGGCCCGATTTTGGTTTACCTTCATCGGATAAACGCATAAATGGCCACCTTCATATTCAAATTCTTTGATAGCCTTACGGAAGGCGTTGTGCAGTTTACGAATCTGCCCAACCAGAAGCTGCGGGAATCTCAGCAGGACGGGAGTTGAAATACCACGTTTCCTTAAATCGTCTATGATTTCTTTGACATCAGCCGTGAGCTTTTCGTCTTCGGGCGATATTACGACAAGATTTCCTTTCTTGTTTACGCCAAAATAACCAGCTCCCCAATTTTCTATTCCATATGTTTCGACCGTTTGGTCAAGAATCGTGCTCAAGTGTGGTCTCCCAAAACAAGAAAGTTGTTACTCCGAACAAATTTCGGATAAAACCAAAAACCAAAAGTTTAATAAAAATCTAGCAAAATTCAAAAAGAGCAACAACAGAGTTTTTCCTACAAATTGTAAAGAATTTCAAAAAACCGATGGCATAAGGCTTGCAAAGGTAAGTTAACGGAGATGCCGATTAAA
>DATLZX010000183.1:0-7537 GCA_035573795.1 Pyrinomonadaceae bacterium
TTTTCCTCGAGCTTTTTGAAGACGAAATCAGTCATTGCATTGACGATCCAGCGGTGGTTGTATTCCCCTACGGATGCAAGCTCGGCATCAGGTGCCGGATTCATGAAATCAATTGCGTAAGGAATACCATCCTTGATGGCAAACTCTACAGTATTGAGGTCATAGCCGAGAGCATTGCAGAGCGTGATTACGTCTCGCTCGACCCTTGCATGAAGCTCCGGCGACAGATAGTTTTCGACATTTACATACTGCATTCCACTAAGATAGGGCTTTGTTGGGTCATACGGCATGATATGGACTTTCTCCCGCCCGACGCAATAGCATCTGACAAATTGCTCGAATTCAATGGCCTCTTGCAGAACCATGCAAAGAGTGCCGGTCTGGTTGTACTCAGCCCATAATTGTTCAAGCGAGTGTATTTTAGAAACGTTTTTCCAGCCGCCGCCGTCATGCGGTTTAAGGAATGCAGGAAAACCAACGTAATCAACTATCCCTTGCCAATCAATCGGAAACTCTAGGTTTCTCAAAGATTCTGAGCTGATGTCTTTGATGTATGAATGCTGTGGCAGAAGAACGGTTTTAGGAACAGCAACTCCAAGTTTTTTAGCTAATGAGTAATTAAAAAACTTATCATCCGAAGACCACCAGAAAGGGTCATTTATTACATATGTCCCTTCCAGAGCAAACCGCTTGAGCATTGCACGGTAATAGGGAACTTCATGTGAGATTCGGTCAATGATGATGTCATAACGCCTTGCTTCGTCAAGACGGATACCGCCGACTTTAATCATTTCGGCAATGACCTCTCCTCGCCCGCGCTGATTTATACTTGAAATTATGGATTCCGGAAAACTGATCTCACGTCCTACCAAAATACCGACTTTTCTCATTTATTTCTTACCTTTTTCAATAAAAATAATTTAAATATAGTTTCTGATTATATTTTTTAATAAAAAGATTAGTCTTTAGCCTGTTTTAAACAGCTAACGAAAATGTCCTGTCACTTTCCTTGTATTAGCTCGAAAAAGCTGAAATTCTCTGATTAGCTTTTCTTTCCCGATAATAAAACGAAAATTCTAGAGTAAATTGTACTGCGGGAGCAAGTCGCATAAGCATTTGATTAGGATTTTGTTAATGAGGATGGAGGATGTAAATTAAAAAATTTACTGATACCAGGTATGTAAAAGTTAATAAAAAAACCTTTTAAACGTTGTTAGCCAACCTATCAGACCCTGTTATTTCAAGCCCTATTATTTTCAGGTAGCAGTTCATAATTTCCGACATCCCGATTGTATGCATCAAGTTGTCCCATTTCGTCTGCGGTATCGTCCAGCATTTGTTTGGTGAGCGCAATAGAATCAGAAAGCTGTTCGAAATCCAGCAGCGAGAATTTATCCGGTGCGGACATTGTAACGATTTCATCATTCAGGTAATTGAAAAAGTTTTCAATTGACTGGAGCTGCCCCTCAACCAGCTTGACGCTTCTTTCAATTTCGTCGAAAGAAGCGATTCGGCGTTTGAGGATCTCGACATTAGTCTGCTGAATACGCCTAGTTTTATCATCAGCGGCGTTCTCAGCTGCTCTGAAGGCCTGAGCAAGCTGGTTATGCACTGCCTGCCTGTTAATAGATTTCAGGTGTTGTTTACGGCGCCTGTAAACGTCCAGAAGGTCAACGAAATCTTCCCATCGCTGATCCAAAGATTGCAGGTTGGATGGAAGCTTGGAGCTGCCCGAGAACTTTTTGTAATTGTCCTGGATACGGGATTTGAGCCATCTGAGGTGTTCTACGGCCTCTCTTTCTCGGGGAGTGAAGGTTTTAATCAAGCGTTCCCGGGCGGCTCTTGCTTGTTCGGCAAGCATTTGGCGATACCTTTTTTGAACAAGCGAGCGATACCAAGGCAAATTGGGTACGACAGCCAGATAAACAACCTCGAGCAGAAGTGCCAGAATCAATGGAATTATGCTCAATGAATATGCAGCGGCACCGGCAAATCCGGCAAGCGCCCAGAAATTCAAAGGCTCTTTAAGAGCCTCCTTCAAATAACTCTCATTAAACCTTTGAATTTCCTTTTGATAACGAGCCAGGTCTGCCATAAAAGTTTTGATGCTCAAATATGCAGATTTGTTTTGTTCTTATGTTAGCCTGAATTGAAATCAGCAGAATATCTGCAAAAAAGTTTTATTGAGTGGCGAATAATGGCCCTTTTTACTGGCCATGTTGATTTTTTTCTGCCGATTCATTGATCAGGACCTGTTCGAGTACATCGTTTTTATTTTCGGCCTCGGGGGCTGCATTTAATTGCTTTTCTGAGGCTTCGCCTTTTGGAGCGTCAAGCAGCCCAACCTGTTTTTTGTATTCGAGCAGCTTGTCCCTAAGCTGTATATCCATCGCTTCGCGTTCGATATCGGCCATTTGGGCGTCAACAGAGGATGAGCCGAGCTGCAGTTTGGCCTCGGCAGCAGCAACGCGGCGATCGATTTTTTCGCGCATTTCATTGAATGTGGAAGCATCATCGCCGATATTGAAGGCTTCCATTGTCTGCGCAAGCTGTTCCTGAAGTTTGGCCTGTTTGGCTGCTGAAATTAGCTGCATTGCCTCGGCAGTCCTTCTTTTGAGGTTCAGGACGTAATTGTCCCTTGCTTTTAGTGCCTGCTTTGATGCCAAAGCAGCGTTTTCAAGCTGTGCCGAAGTACGTTCCAGGTCCATTTGGGCCTGCTGGAGCTGTCCGATATATGCTGTAGCTATATCATCGCGGCCCATTTTTACTGCTGCCCTGATCTTGGAATCAAGGTCAACGATTTGTTTTTCTAAGTTTTCCTTATTTCTGGCCAAAAGCCGCTCAGTAGCCATTACCTGAGCTACGGAATTATTCAGCTCAGGTACACGGTCCCGCATATCCCTGATTGCCTGCTGCAAAACCAATTCTGGGTTTTCGATTTTATCGAGAGCTGCTCCGGTGCTGGCTCTAAAAAGTCTGGTTATTCTAGCCCAAAGTCCCATTTTTAATCTTTCCGATCCATTTTTTTAGTGGTCTTGAACTCCCACTTTCGTTACGAAAACCACCTTGTGGAAGTTGCATATACTGATAATAAAGTATAACAGGAAAATCAATAAATGTATTATTTTCGATAGCAAAGGGATAAAAAATTCGGGCCGGGCGAACGGTCTTGCAAGTTGAGGCATCCCAAGCCGTTAAATAATCGGGATAATTGAAGTTATCGCCTTGACTACTCTGTTAGGGTAGCTTTGATAACAAAATTTTGTTTGGCAAGCAGGAAATTTTTGAAATGAAAAAAACGCTCACGCTAATTTTGCTTTATTCAGTATTTATAACATTTATTTCGCCATTTACTACGGCCAGGGCTTCAAGTGATAAGTTTCAGAGTAAACTATCAACAGCCGGGTCATCGAATCGGAGCATCAATAAATCTTCAAATCAGGCCAATAGTCAAACTTCTGATTCAGAGGATGACAGCGGGCTGGTTTACAAATTAAGTGAGCAAAATACGAGGCCGCCCGAGCCAGCCGGCAAGCCTCAAATCGAGATGCTTGACCCGGTTAGGACCGAGCAGCTTGTTTCTCTTTTGCCTGATATCGGAAGCGAGGGCGAACTTCAGTCTGACTTCAAACTTTCCAATGCAACGATTCCCCCGCCAAAAACAGGCGAGCGGCTTCCTATCATCAATCCGGGTGAAATGATTTCACCGCCCGATGTTAATACAAATACCAAGCTGGAAATTGTAAGATTTGCCCCTTCGGGAGAGGTTGGCAAGGCTGCCGAGCTTACTGTAACTTTCAGCGATCCTATGGTTTCCATCACATCTCAGGATCAAGCTCTTGAAAATATCCCGGTCGAGCTATCGCCGAAAGTTGAAGGCGGCTGGAGATGGCTGGGGACTAAAACACTGCTTTTTGCTGCCAAGCCAAGATTTCCTATGGCAACTGAATATACTTTGAGGATTCCGGCAGGAACGCGTTCTGCAAATGGGGCAATCCTGGATAAGGATTTTGTGTGGAATTTCACTACACCGCCGGTTGGGATTGAAAACAAATATCCAACCGGTGAAGGCATCAAGCTAGATCCCGTCATCTTGATCAAATTCGACCAGGCTATCTCACAGACTGCCCTGCTGCCATACATAAAAATAATTGCAAATGGAAAGGAAATCCCCTTCAGGCTTGCGGCCGATGATGAAATAATGGCCGATGAAGAAACAAAAGGATTAGTCAATTCCTACAAAGAAAGCTCTCAGCAATCTACTTACATCGCTATCAGGCCGATTGATCAGAGTGGAAACACTGCTGATGCCCTGCCAAAAAACAGCCTTGTTACGGTAAGACTGCTTGCTGGCGCACCATCGCAAGAAGGGCCTTTGACCACGAAAACCGTGCAGGAGTTTAGTTTCAAAACTTATAAAGACTTTCAATTTGAGGAATTAAACTGCAAAAAGAATCAGGATGGAACTTGCAGCCCTGAATCAGGTGCACAGCTTATTTTCTCAAATCCATTGGCTTTGCAGGAATTTAAACCCGAGTATGTAAAAATTGAGCCCTCTGTGGAGGAAGTAAATATCCATGCCTCGGGAAGCGTTATTAATCTAAATGGTCCATTTCAAGGAAAAACAAGATATAAAATTAGTGTTGATGGAAGGTTGAAGGATGATTTTGGCCAACAGCTTGGCAAAGAAATTACTGCAGAGTTTATTACGGGTAATCTTCAACCAGGTTTGTACGATACTGGGGAAGTTTTTCAGGTGCTGGATCCCTTCTATCCGCCGAAAGTTTCATTTTATTCGGTCAATATTCCGGTTTTCAGGGTGAGGATCTACCGTGTAAGGCCGGTTGACTATCCGTCCTTTTTGGATGTGGTAAAAAAGGTTTTCCAGCAGAGCCAGCAAAAGAAAAATAGCAAAGAAAAAGAAGAAATAGCATTTCCGGGGAAATTGGTCTCTGACCTGAAAATTTCATCAGACCAGGCCGATAACAAGTATATTCGTGAAGATATAGAATTATCGAAATTTTTGGATAACAACCGGGGACACCTGTTAGTTTATGTAGAACCGGTATTTGAAGACAGCCTGCCGAGCGAATACCCCAACCAAACCTTTCCGCAAATTGCCCCGATTTTGAAATGGGTGCAGGCTACTCAAATCGGTTTGAGTGCATTGTCGGATTATGAACAATTGAGCATTTATGCATCGGATATAAAAACCGGCAAAGCTCTGGCTGATGTGCAAATAGAGCTTTATCCTAAAGCTGGGCTTTCGGCTTTGGCCTATCCTGCAGATAAAAGCATCAGCTTGAATCAAACACTTTTTGAAAAAATAAATTGGATGTTTGGCCCCCAAGCTGCGGACCCCATCGAATCATATTTTTTGAACAGACAGGACAGTAAGCGTAATACAGACAAGGAGTTTCCGTCTACAACTGAAAATTCTGAAAAGCTTGAAAAAGGGCAGCATACGGAATCTGGCTGGGAACGAGAATCAGAGGATATCTATTCCTTTGCCGCAGCAACCGGTCGGGACGGAATGGCCAAATTGGCCTTGCCGGAGCGGGCCGGCGGCAATGAAAAAGGCAATTTCAATTATCTGGTTGCTAGCCTCGGAAATGATACAGCAATTTTGACCAGAGAATCTTCATACAGAGGAGTCAATCCTGACTCAGGATGGTTCAAAACGCCGCAAAATGATGAGCTTAGATGGTACGTATTCGATGACAGAGGGATTTATAAGCCAGGTGAAGAGGCTGCAATCAAAGGCTATATCAGAATCTGGCAAGCTGGTAAATACGGAGATATAAAAGCACTTGATGGCTCATTCCGGCAGATTAAATGGCAATTCGTAGACGATGACGGAAATGAACTTCTTAAAGGGACAACCGCGATAAATAATTACGGCGGGTTTGATTTGAAATTCAGGCTGCCGCAAGGGATAAATCTCGATACTTACAGGCTGGTATTGTCCGTGGAGAACCAGATAGCAAATAACCAGTTTGAACACAATATTAGAGTTGATGAGTTCAGGCGGCCTGATTTCGAAGTAAAAACTGCCCTGCAAACTGCAGGGCCTGTAATAGTGGGAAACGAAGTTACCCTTTCGGCCGATGCAAAATATTTTTCCGGTGGCGCGTTGCCTAATGCGCCGGTTAATTGGCAAACATCTGCCAGAGTTACCGACTATAACCCGCCCGGACATGATGGCTACCACTTCGGCCGCTGGAGCTGGTGGTTCAGTTATTACGATGAAGAAGACAACTTTTCAAGCGAAGGCGAATTTACTTCCAAAACTGACAAGCAAGGCCGCCATCTGCTGAATGTTGCCTTCAATGACGCAGAGCCTGCATTTGCCTACAACTTTTATGCGGCAGTTACTGTAAGCGATGTAAATAGACAGACTTATGGCTCGGGTACTTCATTCATTGTACATCCCGCCGAGCTTTACGTCGGGTTGAAATCTTCAAAGTCATTTGTAAGCAAGGGCGAAAAGTTCACCGTTCAGTCAATCGCTACTGATATAGATGGAAAATTAGCTGAAGGCCGAAAAGTGAAACTGACCGCAGAATTACTTGAGAACAAATATATAGATGGCGAATGGCAAGAAACCGTAACTGACACTCAAAATTGCGAGGTAACTTCCGCAGTCTCTCCACAAAATTGCACTTTCGAAGCAAGAAGACCTGGATCCTACAAAGTAACGGCAAGCATTTTGGATGACAGGGAAAGGCTTAGCCAAACAGAAATCAGGGTAATAGTTACAGGTGGTGGAAACTGGTTCCGGCAAGATAGCTCAGGTGAAAGGCTTACATTGGTCCCGGATAAAGAGAGCTACGCTCCGGGCGAAACTGCCAGGATTTTAATCAATTCTCCGTTTGAAAATGCTGAGGGAACACTGACAATTTCACGCGGAGGGATTTTGACCAGCCAGCATATAGTTGTAAGCGGTGGTTCGGCTGAACTGCCGGTAAAAATCGAAGAAAAATTTATACCTGAGGTTAAATTGTTCGTAAATCTTTACAGCACAGAGCCAAGAGATGTAAATGCTGCGCCTGAACAATCAGAACCCGCGAAGCCGAAACCTAGGCCAATAAGCCCTGCAAAATCTTCAAATTCAAAAAAGAGCCAATCGCCTGCAGGGCGGCAAAATGAAAATCTTCCGCCAAAACCGGCAATGGTAAGCAATGAAATTACGCTTGGTGTCAGTACCGCTTCAAGAACACTTTCTGTCGAAATTCTGCCTGAAAAAACCTTTACCGAGCCGGGTGCAGAAACCCAGATTTCTTTCATGGTCAAAGATTCTGTAGGCCGCCCTGTCCCTCAAGCAGAAGTAGCCCTTGTTGTCGCCGATGAGGCGATAATGAGCCTTGTTAACTATAATGTCCCGAGCCCGATTGAGGCTTTTTACAAGGCTCTTGATTCATCTCTTGAGAGAGAGGAGTCGAGAAATTACGTTAATTTGGCCTCTTCAAACCCCGTCTTTGTCAAAAGCACTTATTACAAATACGGCTTTTTATATCGCGCTGTACTTGATTCTACG